>DAIOWL010000280.1:0-8185 GCA_036758545.1 Streptosporangiaceae bacterium
GCCTGGCGATCTCCAAGCAGCACCCGGAGTTCGTCCGGTTCGTGAACGCGGTCCTGCAGCAACTGCGGACGGACGGCCAGTGGAAGGCTAGCTACGCGCACTGGCTGGGCCATCCGGTGCCCAACCCGCCGTCGGCGCATTACGCGGGCTGACCGATGACGAGGCGCACGACGCGGGGGCTGACGAGGAGAGCGGGGTGGCCATGAGCACCTGCACCAGCTGCGGCGGGACGATCGAGGACGGTTACTGCAACGTCTGCGGCCTGGCCGCCGCCCCGGCGGCCTCCGTACCCATCGGATCGGGCCCGTCCGGATCGGCGTCCGGCGGATCCGGGACGGCGGGGTCCGGGACGACCGGCAGCCGCCAGACCAGCGGCACGCGGGGAACCAGGGGATCGCGGCGCACCAGCGGGCGGTCGGCGCGGGGCCGGCTGGGCGCGGGGCTGGTGGAGATCCCGCCGGTGCCCTACCGCGACCCGGCCAGCGCCATCCTCGCCGATCCGCAGGTCCCGGAGAGCCGCCGCTTCTGCGCCAGCTGCGAGCAGCCCGTCGGGCGCGGTCAGGACGGCCGGGCGGGACTGACCGAGGGCTTCTGCCGCAACTGCGGCACCCGGTTCTCGTTCAGCCCGAAGCTGGAACCGGGCGACCTGGTGGCCGGGCAGTACGAGGTGCTCGGCTGCCTCGCCTTCGGCGGGCTCGGCTGGATCTACCTGGCCAGGGACCACAACGTCAGCGACCGCTGGGTGGTGCTCAAGGGCCTGCTCAACACCGGCGACGCCGATGCCATGGCCGCCGCGGTCGCCGAGCGCCAGTTCCTCGCCCAGGTGGAACACCCGAATATCGTGCGGATCTATAACTTCGTGCAGCATGCGGACCGGCGGACGGGGGAGTCGGCCGGGTACATCGTGATGGAGTACGTGGGCGGCAAGTCGCTCAAGCAGATCCTGCAGGACGCCCGGCGTGACGGCGGCTCGGTGCCGCTCGCGCATGCGCTCGCGTACGCGATCGAGGTGCTGCCGGCGCTGGGGTACCTGCACGACCGGGGGCTGGTGTACTGCGATTTCAAGCCGGACAACGTGATCCAGACCGAGGAGCAGCTCAAGCTCATCGACATGGGCGGCGTGCGCGGCGTCGACAGCGAAGGACCGATCTACGGCACGGTTGGCTACCAGGCGCCCGAGATCGGGACGGACGGGCCGTCGGTGTCCTCGGACCTGTACACGGTCGGCCGGGCGCTGGCCGTGCTCACCTTCGAGTTCAGGGGCTACCAGAGCAACTACAAGTTCACCTTCCCCGACGCCGTGCCGCTGCTGGAGCAGCAGGAGTCGTTCGCCCGGTTGCTGCGCCGGGCCACGCACCGGGACCCGGAGCGCAGGTTCGGTTCGGCCGGGGAGATGGCCGAGCAGCTCACCGGGGTGCTCCGCGAGGTACTCGCGACCGCCGACGGCACGCCCCGGCCGGCGTTCTCCACCGTGTTCAGCCCCGAGCTCCAGGCTGTGCTGGGCGGAGGGGACGACCCTCCCAGACCCCCCGTGGGGGGGACAGATCCCGCTAGCTCCCTCTCGCGGCCTCCCAGGGCCGCCGAGATCATCGCGGGGATGCCGATGCCGCAGGTGGACCGGGCCGACCCGGCGGCCGGCTATCTGGCCACGTTCGCCGGGCTCGACTCCGCCCAGCGAGCCGCCGCGCTGTCCGGCGCGGTGTCGGGCGACGCGGCCGTGCCGGCCGAGGTCGCCAGCTCCGCCGAGACGCGGCTGGCGCTGGCGCGCGCCCAGCTCGACGTCGGCGACTACCACGGAGCCGGAGCTACGCTGGCCGACCTGGCCGCCGAGGACCCGGCCGACTGGCGGATCGCCTGGACCGACGGCCTGCGCCGGCTGGCTGCCGGGGAGACAGCTAACGATGGCGCGGGGGCGGCGGCCGCGCGGGGCGCGTTCAGCGCGGTCTACGACGACCTCCCCGGCGAGCTCGCACCCAAGCTCGCGCTGGCCTTCGCGGCCGAAGCCGCCGGGGACGCCGCGTCCGCCGCCCGCTACTTCAAGCTCGTCTGGACCGTGGACCGGTCGTGCATCAGTGCCGCGTTCGGCCTGGCCCGGGCCTGCCTGGCGACCGGCGACCGGCCCGGCGCGATCGCGGCGCTCGCGGCGGTACCGGAGACGTCCAGCTACCACGCGGCGGCGCAGATCGCCGCGGTCCGGATCCTGGTGTCATCCGGGATGACCGGTGATGACCTGCACCAGGCCGGCGGCCGCCTGGGCCGGCTGGCTCTGGACGAGGCACGCCGCCAGCAGCTCACCGTGGAGATCCTGCGCGCCGCCCTCGGCTGGGCTGGGGATTCAGGGCAGGCCCCGGCCCGCACCTCCGGCGATGGCCTCATCCTCGGCTGCGAGCCGAACGAGCGCTCGCTGCGCTTCGGTCTGGAGCGCGGTTACCGCGCCCTGGCCCGGCTGACGTCGGACCGCAGCCGCCGGATCGAGCTGGTCGACATGGCCAACGCGGTCCGGCCGAAGACCTGGTCGTGACGGGCCCGGACGGAGGCAGCCGGTGAACCCCATCTCGTCGGTATGCGTTAACCCAAAGGACCCTCTGAGTGCGGGCAAAATGGTAAACGTCATGGTTCGTCGGTTCCGATGACGGGGAGCGGCATGGCGAGTCGGAAATGACCGGGCGGCTGGCGGAGTACCGATGAGCAGCCCGGTGATGACCAGGGACCAGGCGGCGGCTGCGGTCAGGGCGGCCGTGGCCGAGCGTGACGCCATCCAGGCCAACCTGCTCGAACTCGACTCGAGCTTCGGCAGGCAACTGCTCGCCGGGGCCGAACTCACCGGCGGCACCAAGCGCCGCTGGGACGCCACCACCGTCACGCTGGCTACCCTGTGGCAGGTCTTCTCGGCCTACTCGGCCGTGGTCGACCAGTCCGCCGAGGCCGCGGCCAGGCATCTCGGGCCGCGCGAACTCGCCGCTATCAGCGGGCTCCTGGCCGGCCGTTCGGTTCAGCTGGCCTCGGGTCCCGCCCCGCTGGCCGGCCGTGACCTGGCTGACCCCGGCCATGAGGACCTGACCATGGCGACCGCGGTGGCGCGGATGCGCGGCGCGTTCAGCGCCGTGACCGAGGTGGTCTCCGCCGCGGAGCATGTCTGGACCGAGGTGGCGGGCCGCCTAGACGCGGTCGGCGCCGAGCTGGCCCGGGTAACGCCGCTGGCCGCCACGCTTGGCGACGAGGCGCTGACCGGCGACCTGACTGCCGCCCAGGGCAAGCTGGCCCGGCTGCGCGACACGCTGAACTCCGACCCGCTGGCCCTGTGGCAGCCGGACGGCACGGTCGACACCTCGGGAGCGGACCGCCTCGCCGAGCGGGTCGCCGCGACGGCGAGCCGGGCCGACGAGCTGGCCCGGCTGCGGGACGAAGCCCACCAGCGCGTCGCCGAGGTCACGACGGCAGCGGCCACCGCCCGTTCGGCCCGCGAGGATGCTGTCGCGGCCCGGCAGCAGGCCGCGGTGAAGATCGCCGCCGGGGCGCTGCCGCCCCCGCTTCCGGACATGGCGGACCTGTCCGGCCGGCTGGCCGGCCTCGGCGCACTGCTGGCCGACGGACGGTGGACGCGCCTAGCGTCCGAGCTGGACCTGCTCGAGCGCGAGCTGGCCACCGCGACGGCCGACTTCAAGGCGGCCGAACGGGCCGTGGTGGCGGCTATGGCGAAGCGTGACGAGCTGCGTGGCCTGCTCGGCGCCTACAAGGCCAAAGCCGCCCGGCTCGGCGGCGCCGAAGACTCCGGCCTGGCGCAGCACTACGACCGGGCCCGGGACCTGCTCTGGACGGCGCCATGCGACCTGGCCGCGGCCGAGGCCGCGGTGGCCGCCTACCAGCAGGCCGTGCTGGGGGTGCAGCCGTGACGACCTGCGCCCAGCCGGGCCGCCGGATAGAACTTATCGACATGGCGAACGCAATCCGGCCCCGGACGCTGACATGATGGACCCTGCCCTGGA
The DNA here is from genome assembly GCA_036758545.1 of Streptosporangiaceae bacterium. Lineage (GTDB taxonomy): Bacteria > Actinomycetota > Actinomycetes > Streptosporangiales > Streptosporangiaceae > Palsa-504. The sequence goes on from DAIOWL010000280.1 coordinate 3,987, forward strand.
TGATGGCCTGATGCACGATGGCAATACGGGAGTTACCTGCCCCACCTGCGGCGGCACCGCCGGCGCCGCGGACAGCTTCTGCGAGTCCTGCGGGACCGAGCTCGCCCCGCCCGTCAGCAGCGCCGGCCCGCCCGGCTACGCCGCGCAGTGCCCGGTGTGCTCGCTCGACGATTCGGCTGAGCCCGGCCCGATCAGCGCCGAAGGCTACTGCGAGTCGTGCGGCCGCAAGGTGCCGTCCGGCCGCGATCACGTCGAGCTCAACCTCGAGCTGCTGGCCGGGGTCACCGACCGTGGCCTGCGGCATCCTCGTAACGAGGACGCGATGGCCCTGGCGACCACGGAGACGCCGGCCGGCCCGGTCGCGATCGCGGTGGTCTGCGACGGGGTGTCTTCCTCGCCGAACCCGGAGGACGCGTCGCTGACCGGGGCGCAGGCCGCGGTGCGGATGCTGCTCAGCTCGATCAGGCGCGGCGACGATCCGGACGAGGCGTCCACGGCGGCGGTGCGCCAGGCGCACGAGGCCATGACCATCCTGGGCTCGCCGTCCCGTGCGCCGTCGGCCACCTATGTCTCCGTCATTGTCGGCCGGGAGGATGTCACGCTGTGCTGGCTCGGTGACAGCCGGGCCTACTGGCTGGCCAGCGAGTCCGAATCCACCCGGCTGACCAGGGACGACTCGCTCGCTGAGGAGCTGGTGGCCCAGGGGCAGATGACCGAGGCCGAGGCCATGGCCTCGCCGCAGGCGCACGTGATCACCCGCTGGCTCGGTGCCGACGTGGCCGCGCCGGAGCCGCACGTGACCAGGTTCGAACCGCCCGGCCGCGGGGTCGTGCTGGTCTGCTCCGACGGGCTGTGGAACTACCAGCCCGAGGCGGCGGGGCTGGCCCAGATCGCGCTCCCGGACGCGTTCCACGATCCGTCCAGCGCCGCGGACGCGCTGCTGAAGTTCGCCCTGGACGCGGGCGGCATGGACAACATCACCATCGTGCTGGTCCCTTTCCCGCTCGTGCGGCCGGCGCCGTTACCAAGGAGAATCCGCCATGACCGACTCCGGCTTCACCATCGACGTCGACCAGAACCAGTACCTGCCTGAGGGCGGCCGCGACGTGAGCGCGGTGGCCACCGTGTCGTCCGGGGCCGACGTCGCCATCGCCGCGCCGGGCGGCGGCGCGGACAGCGCCGAGATCATCATCATCGACTGCTCCGGGTCGATGGACTACCCGCCGACCAAGATGTCCCAGGCCAAGGTGGCCACCGCCGCCGCGATCGACGTGGTGCGGGACGGTGTCGGGTTCGCGGTGGTCGCGGGCACCAGCACCGCCTGGCCGGTGTTCCCGCCGGACGGGAACATGGCGGTCGCGAGCCCGTCGTCGCGCGCCGCGGCGAAACAGGCGGTGGGCGCGCTGCGGGCTAACGGCGGCACCGCCATCGGCCAGTGGCTCGCCCTGGCCCGGCAGATCTTCGCGGGCTACCCGGCCCAGCTGCGGCACGCCATCTTGCTCACCGACGGCAAGAACCAGCACGAGACGCCCGAACGGCTGGCCGCCGAGCTCAGCCAGTGCGAAGGGGTGTTCAGCTGCGACTGCCGCGGCGTCGGCACCGACTGGGAGGTCAAGGAGCTGCGCACGGTCTCGACCACCTTGCTCGGCACGGTGGACATCGTGCCCGACCCGTCCGGACTGGCCGCCGACTTCGCGGCCATGATGGAAAACGCGATGGGCAAGCAGGTCGCGGACGTGTCGCTGCGGGTATGGACGCCGCAGACCGCCACGCTCAAGTTCGTCAAGCAGGTCGCGCCCGCGGTCGAGGACCTGACCGGCAGGCGCACCCAGGCGAGCACGCAGGCGGGCGACTACCCGACCGGGGCGTGGGGGCCGGGGGAGAGCCGTGACTACCACGTGGGCGTCGAGGTCACCCCGGCCGGCGTCGGGCAGGAAATGCTGGCCGCCCGGATCAGCCTGGTCGCCGGGACCGAAATCCTCGGCCAGGGCCTGGTCCGCGCGATCTGGACCGATGACGAGGCGCTCTCCACCAAGATCAACCCCCGGGTGGCCCACTACACTGGCCAGGCCGAGCTCGCCGACGCCATCCAGGAGGGCCTGGAGGCGCGCAAGCAGGGCGACGAGGAGACCGCGACGGCCAGGCTCGGCCGGGCGGTGGCCCTGGCCCACCAGTCAGGCAACGAGGACACCGCCAAGCTGCTGGCCAAGGTGGTAGACGTGGTCGATGTGGAGTCGGGCACGGTCAGGCTGAAGAAGAAGGTCGAGGACGCCGACGAGATGGCCCTCGACACCCGCTCGACCAAGACGGTCCGGGTGAAGAAGTAACGCGGAAGGAGGCGGCGATGGCGGTATGTCCGAACGGCCACGATTCGGCCAGCGATGACTTCTGCGATACCTGCGGCATGCGCATCGACGGCAGCCCCCCGCCCGGGAGTCCTCAGCCCGGCAGCCGCGCCGCCGGCTCATCGGGCGCTCAGTCGACAGCCTGGCCCGATCCTGCCGCCTCCGCTTCCGCGGCCGAACCCTGCCCGCGCTGCGGTACCCCGAGGAACGGCCAGTTCTGCGAGGCCTGCGGATACAACTTCGATGGCCCTCGCTTCACCCCGACCACCGCGTCCGCCCCTCCGCCGCCCGCCCCGCGCGCCTATAGCTCCAGCCAGCCCGGCCCCAGCACGGGCAGCTACAGTTCCAGCCAGCCCGGCCCCGGACCAGGTAGTTACAGCTCGAGCCAGCCCGATCCTGACTCCGGTAGTTACAGTTCCGGCCAGCCCGGTCCCGGATCCGGTGGCTACAGCTCGGCCCAGGCGGCACCCCCCGCCCCATCGGCCCCATGGCGGGAGCCAGGCCCGCCGGCCGCCCCGGCTCCGCCCCAGCCGTCGATGTCCTCGTTTCCGTATCCGCAGGCCACCTGGACCGCGGTGGTAGGTGCGGACCGCGCCTACTACGAGCGGGTGCAGGCGGTCACCGGACCGGAGGGTTCGGCCGTCACTTTCCCTTCCTACTACGCCGAACGCCGTTTCCAGCTCGTGGGCAACCAGATGCGGATCGGGCGGCGGAGCGTATCGCGCGGCCTGGCCCCGGAGATCGACCTGACCGGGCCGCCCGCCGATCCGGGCATCAGCCGGCTGCACGCGGTGCTGATCGCGACGCCGGACGGCAACTGGGCCGTGCTCGATCCGGGTTCGGCGAACGGCACGCTGGTCAACGGTTCGGAGATCGGCGTCGGCGACCAGGTACCCCTGCACGACGGCGATCGCATCAACCTCGGCGCCTGGACCACGATCACCGTGCACCGGGGTTAGCAAATTCTCTACCGCGAGTACGGCATCGGCGTATAACGACGGACGATTGCAGGCACTAACGTATGCACATGATCACCAACCCGTCCTCGCGAGACCATGCCGAGGTCGACCTTGGTCCCGCTGCCGGCGTCAGCGACAGGGGCCTCCGGCATCACCGTAACGAGGACGCGATGGCGCTGGCCGCCGAGCAGGCCCCGGACGGCCCGGCGGTCGTGGCCATCGTCTGCGATGGCGTCTCTTCCTCGGCCCGTCCCGACGAGGCGTCCCAGGTGGCCACGCAGGCCGGGTTGCCGATCCTGGTGGCGGCGGTGCAGGCGGGCGGTGATCTCGACGAGGCCTCGCGGGCCGCGGTGGCGGCGGCTCGCCAGGCAATAGCGGACCTGCAGGGACCCGGCGGCGACACCTCGGCGACCACGTTCGTGTCCGCCGTGGCGAGCGGCTACGAGGTGACCTTGTGCTGGCTCGGCGACAGCCGCGCCTACTGGCTGGGCCAGCCCGCGGAGGAGTCCCGGCTGCTCACCCGCGATGACTCGGTGGCCGGCGGCATGATCGCGGCCGGCCTGGTGGACGAGGCCGCGGCGATGGCCTCGCCGCACGCGCACGTGCTAACCCGCTGGCTGGGTGGCGAGGCCGCGGACCTGGCCGATGACCCGGAACGCGCCCCGCACGTCGAGCGGTTCACGCCGCCCGGGGCGGGGTCCCTGCTCATCTGCTCCGACGGCCTGTGGAACTACCTGGCTGAGGGCGCGGACCTGGCCCGGCTCGCGCTGCCCAAGGCGCTGACCGACCCGCTCGGTGCGGCCGCCGACATGGTGAAGTTCGCGGTCGACGCCGGCGGCGCCGACAACATCACGGTGGTCCTGATCCCGTACCTCGGCCCCGAGACCCCCTGACC
>DAIOWL010000281.1:0-8139 GCA_036758545.1 Streptosporangiaceae bacterium
CAGATCGCCCGCGACCCGAGCATCGAGTAGAACTGCGTCGCCCGGGCCGACGGCGCGGACGGGTCCTCGAAGCTGTACCGCATGCTCACCCCGTCGAACCGGGACTGGACGTATCCCTTGATCGCCTCCGGCGGCGTCACGTCCAGCAGGTCCAGGACCGTCGGCACGATGTCGATCGCATGGTGGTACTGGTGGCGGAGCTCGCCGCCGTGGCCCAGCACCGACGGCCAGGAGATGATGCACGGATCCGAGGTGCCGCCGTTGAACTCGTACCGCTTCCACATCTTGAACGGCGTGTTGAACGCCATCGCCCATCCGGTGCAGTAGTGGTTGTAGGTCTTCGGGCCGCCGAGCTCATCGATCATCGCCAGGTTCCGCTGCAGGTCATCGGGGACGCCGTTGAAGAACAGGTTCTCGTTGACCGATCCGTCCGGGCCGCCTTCGCCGGACGCGCCGTTGTCCGAGACCACGATCACCAGCGTGTTCTCGCGCTGCCCCGACTCCTCCAGGTAGTCCAGCAGCCGGCCGATGTGGTGGTCGGCGTGGGACAAGAAGCCCGCGTACACCTCGGCCATCCGGGCGAACAGGCGCTTCTCGTCGGCGGACAGGGAATCCCACGGCTTGGTGTAGTCCAGCGGAGGGTACGGCAGGCCGTCCGGACCCGTGCGGGTCTGCGGGGTGCCGATCGGGTTGAGCGGGGGCAACTCGGTATCGGCCGGGACGATGCCCATCTCCTTCTGCCGGGCCAGGATCTGCTCGCGCATCGCCTCATACCCCTGGTCGAACCGCCCCCGGTACCGGTCGATCCACTCCCGCGGGGCATGGTGCGGAGCGTGCGCCGCGCCCGGCGCGTAATACAAGAAGAACGGCTTGTCCGGCGCGACGGCCTTGGCGTCCTTGATGAACTCGATCGCCTTGTCGGTGATGTCCTCGGTGAGGTGATAACCCTCCTCGGGGGACTTCGGCTGGTCGATCGGGTGGTTGTCGTAGACCAGCTCGGGATACCACTGGTTGGTCTCCGCACCCAGGAACCCGTAGAACCGTTCGAACCCGCGGCCGGTCGGCCAGTTCCGCCGCGTCGAGGCCAGGTTCATCTCCACCGTGGGGCACAGGTGCCACTTGCCCACCAGGTAGGTGTTCCAGCCCCGCTCGCCGAGGATCTCCGAGACCATGCCGTTCTCGGGCGGAATGGTGCCGCTGGCATTCGGGAAGCCCGAGGCCGCCTCGGTGATGCACGCCATCGAGTTGCGGGTATGGTTGCGCCCGGTCAGCAGGCACGACCGGGTCGGCGAGCACAGCGCGGTCGTGTGCCACTGCGTGAACCGCACCCCGTCCGCCGCGATCCGGTCGATGTTCGGCGTCTCGATCGGCCCGCCGTAACAGCCCATCGCCGAGAAGCCCACGTCATCCAGGACGATATAGACCACGCTGGGCGCCCCGTCCGCCGCCTTGGGTGGTTCGAACGGCGCCCAGTCCGGCTCCGAGTCGCGGATATCGACGTTGATCGTCCCCTTGAACGGCTCGCCCACGGCGTATCCCCTTCTAATCGCCAGCCAACAACGAGGACGAGCCTGGCATCCACCTCCCGTCTGGCCATCACCCTCCGCGGATGAGTCACGGCCGGGGCAAACGTTCGCCTAGTCGGGGCAACCCCGCAGGTTCCGTTCAGCACCCGTTCAGGTAGCAGCGTCAGGCTTCTGAACCGGCGCGGCGTTCGCTCCCGGGGCGAGTCACCGCGCCGCCATCTGCGCGGCGGCCATCTCCCTTAAAGGGGTGTCGGCGAGCCCTACGCTCGCCGCGATCAGCTCGTCCTCGGTCGCCACGGTGGCTGGCCTGCACGACGTGGCGGCGGCGGCAGGCGGGCTGACCCTGGACAACCGCACGATCAGCGGCACCGTGCCGGCCGTCAACGTCAACGGTGGCGGCTTCGGCGGCGGAGGGGGTGGTTCCGGCGGTTCCGGGAGCGGCGGTTCCGGAAACGGCGGCCAGAGCTTCCGCGCGAACTTCACCACCAGCAACTTCAGTGTCGCCGGGGTGGACATCGGGCGCGGCGAACTCGGCCCGCTCAGCTCGGGCAAGCTCAGCGCGGGCCGGACGTTTTCCGCCTCGGATACGAGCGCTAACGTCGCGCTGGTCGACGCGTCCTACGCGACGCAGAACAAGCTGAAGACCGGGTCCGCCATCGCCGTCGGCAACAAGAGCGGCAAGGCGACGACCTTCAAGGTCGTCGGGATCGTCAGCGAGCCGGCCGGCGACAACCCCTCGGATGTGTACATCCCGCTCGCGGTGGCGCAGAACCTGGCCGGCCTGAAGAACCAGGTGAACGCCATCTACGTCACGGCCACCAACTCGTCGGCCATCAACGCCGTCTCCGGCGAGATCTCCAAGGCGCTGCCCGGCTACACGGTGACCACCTCGAGCGACCTGGCTAGCGAGGTCACCGGCTCGCTGTCCAGCGCCTCCAGCCTGGCCAACAACCTGGGCAAGTGGCGTCCCGCGGACGCCCTGTCCAAGGTCGCCTGAGCGAGCGGAGGGAAACGACATGTACAAGCTCTCCGGAGTGACCAAGAACTACGCCAAGGGCCGCGAGACCGTGGCCGCGCTGCGCGGGGTCGACCTGGTGATCGAGGACGGCGAATGGCTGGCCATCCAGGGCCCGACCGGGCACGGCAAGTCGACGCTGCTGCAGATCCTCGGCGGCCTGGACCGGCCGTCGGCGGGCATCGTTGACTTCGACGGCCGTGACCTCGCGCAGCTGCGCGAGGCCGAAGTGACCAGGGTGCGGGCCACCTCCATCGGCTTCGTCTTCCAGACCTTCAACCTGATCCCGACGCTGTCCGCGCTGGAGAACGTGGAGGCCGCGCTGGTCCCGCTGCACGTGTCCGCGGCCGCGCGGCGGCAGCGGGCCGTGGTCGCCCTGGAGACCGTCGGCCTCGGCGACCGGCTGCGGCACGTGCCCGGCGAGCTGTCCGGCGGCCAGCAGCAGCGAGTAGCCATCGCCCGCGCTCTGGTCAAGGAGCCGAAGGTCCTGCTGGCCGACGAGCCGACCGGCAACCTGGACGAGGACACCAGGGACGAGATCATCGGCCTGCTTGAGGTCATGTGGCAGGAGCGCGGCCTGACCATGGTGCTGGTCACCCACGACAGCACCGTGGCCCGCCGGGCCCAGCGCATCGGCGTGATGAAGAAAGGCCTGCTGAGCTTCCGGCAGCCAGCTCGGGACCTCACGGCGGAGCGGCTTCTGCCTCCCGATCTGGAGGCTGCGGATTCCGTCCCCGCCGACGAATGACCAATGGCGTCATTCGTGGCCGAGCTACCGTTGGCGGTTGTCCCACCGGGGACAATCCGCCCGCGGGTACCCTGGGAACCGGATAACCTTTTTCGGTTGGTTAACAGAAACTAAGTTGTTCCCGGTGCATACTGCCGGGGGAACCTGAATATGACTTGACGATGGGTGTATAAGAACTTTAAATAGGAAAAGTCACAAAAAGCGTAGCAAAGTCGGCCTTGCTCCAGTTGTGACCTTGGGGGGTCGGCCATGGGTACTGATGGGGCCGAGTGGGGTACCGCACAGCGCGGCAATAATAACGCGCCGTCGCGAGCCCGGACGGCGCTATCCGAAGCGCTGGCCGAGCTGCGCCGACTCACCCAGGACCCACTCTTCGCCGGGGTGGAACGCGCCCTGGCCAGCCTCGGCAATACCCCGATCGAGCCCGAATTCGCCGTGGAAACCGTGCGCAGGCTCCAGCAATGGAGCGCCGAGCACCAGCGCGTCGCCATTGAACTCGAGGCTGCCGCCCGCTGCTGCCGTCTCGTCGAGCGGGAAATTACCCAGCAGGTGGACGCCCTGCTGGAACGGTCATCAGCGAAGACCAAGCGGCGTTCTGGCCAGCTCCGGGAGATGTTCCGCCGCGGCCGGGTCGGCTCGCAGCCTGTGGAGGAATGGCGGGAGTCGGCCGTTCGCGAGCCCGAGCTCACGCTGGTGTCAACCGCCTCCATGAACGACTATCCGGTGCCGGATGCGGACATAGCGGCGTCGGCGCTCGGGCCGCTGGAGGTACGCGTCGCCGGGCAGCGCGTGCCGAGATGGACAAGCCTGAAGGCCCGGACGGTGTTCCAGTACCTGCTCGTGCATCAGGACCGGCCCACCCGGCGCGATGTGCTGATGGCGCTGCAGTGGCCCGACCACAGCCATAACTCCGCGCGCAACAACCTCAACGTCGCGCTCTACAGCCTGCGCAATACCCTGGACGGCCTGGGGCAGGGCGCCCAGCCCGTCGTCTACCGTGACGGCTGCTACATCCTCAATCCCGACCTGACCTGGTGGGTCGACCGCACCGAGTTCCTTTCGGCCGTGGACGAGGCGCGGCGAGCCCGCCGCGCCGGCCGGCTCAAGCAGGTCATCGGCGCCTATCGCAAGGCCGTCAGGCTCTACCGCGGGCCGCTGTTCGAGGATGACGGCGCGGGCGAGTGGTACCTGCCGGAACAGCGCCGCCTAAGAGATCTCTACGGCCAGGCGCTGGAGGAGGTCGCGGAGATCCAATTTGAATGCGGCGAGCTTTCCGAGGCCCTGCACTTCGGTCAGCTTGCCATCAGCAATGACCCGTGTTCCGAGGCTAATCATAGACTGCTTATGCGCTGCTACGCATCACAGCATCAGCAGCAACTCCTGAGCCGTCAGTATCGCGTCTGCGCCGCCGCGCTCCACGACGAACTCGGCGTTTCCCCGTCCGACGAGACGACCCGGCTTTTCCATGCGCTCACCTGAACGGGTGGCAGCGCTGTTCTTAAGTGATGAATAAGCGCTTAGCCGCGATATTTCGCGGAAAATAATCGCCGTCTATGCGTCATCCTTAGTGCCGCCACAGCGCTGATCTGGATCCTGAACGTGATGGCCGATTCCGGCCACGCTCAGCTCCATGAACTGCGCAAAGGAGACGCTCTCATGTCGACAAAGACCGTATCGGCCGGCACCGTGACGATCCGCCCGGAACCGGGCTGACCCCGCCAGCCTGCTGCTAGGGGTCGAGCAGGGCCTCGCGCCGGAGCAGGTCGGCCAGGTCCGCGGGTTCCGGGCGGACCCCGCTCAGTCCGCGCGCGGTGAACCAGCGGCTGATGTTCTCCGCGTCGCGGGTGAGGTACCAGGCGCCGCGCGGGTTCGCGATCACGTCCACCACCTGGGGCAGGTCGATCATCACCAGCCGTCCGTCGTGCACCAGCAGGTTGTACGCGGACAGGTCCCCGTGGGCCAGGCCGTCCCTGGCCAGGGCGGTGAGCGCCTGGACCAGCTGGTCCCAGAGCGCGGCCAGCGCGGCCGGGTCCGGCCGGGTCTCGGCCAGCCGCGGGGCGGCCGTCCCGTCCGCCGAGCCGATGAACTCGAGCAGCAGCTCGGTGTCCAGGATCTGCGCCGGATAGGGGACGGGTATCCCGGCCGCGTACAGCCGGGCCAGCGCGCTGAACTCAGCGTTCGCCCACTGGCCGGCGATGGCCTCGCGGCCGAACGCACTCCGGCTCGCCACCGCCCGGTTGACCCGGGACTCCCTGACCCGGCGCCCTTCCAGGTAGCCGCTGTCCCGGTGGAACATCCGGTGCCCGGGGTCGCGGTAGCGCTTGGCCGCGAGCAGGCAGGACCGGCTGCCGGGCACGCCGCGCCTGATCAGGAAGACGTCGGCTTCCTTGCCGGTCTTCAGGATGCCGAGCTCGGTGTCGACGGCGGCCAGGTCGGTGACCAGCCAGCCGGGATGCGGCTTAGGGCCGCGCTGGGTCGGGATGGACTGGTCCCAGGTCGACCAGCGGTCGCCCTCGGGCAGGCCGTCGGTCGTGTCGAATTCCTCGATCGACGGCAGCGCCCTGCGGCGGGCGCGCTTGACGGAGGTGGGTTCGTCGTCGTCGAAACGCCACTTACCGCGGCGGGTCCTGAATTCTCCACTGCGTGAAGAAAAGTCGTGCATGGGTGGTGCTCCTCAGCTGAGCGGTCAAGGGGGCAGGCGCGAACACGCCCGTGACAGTGGTAGACACCTGACGCCTCCCTTCGCTCAGCCGATCAGCATCGGCCCGGACTGCTGCAGGTTGCCATACCGCCTCCGGCCCGGGCAACTGGTTTTCCGGCTAGACCACCACCAACCCAGCGACCGTTTCACCACGCCACAAGCGACCAGATCACCACGAACCATGCGACCAGATCACCACGAGAATGCCGGAAACGATGGCCTCACCGGACGTCGTGTGACACCCTGATCAGGTGGTACGCGTCAATCCGAGCCCGCTGGGCAAGCTGCTGGCCCGGCACTCAGAAACCGCCCTCACCGAGGCGCTGGCGGATACGAGGGTCGTCCTCGTCACCGGCGCCCGCCAGTGCGGGAAAAGCACGCTGCTCGGCCTGGTGGCCAAGGGCAGGGACGCCGAGTGGCGCAACCTCGATGCCGCGGCGACCCGCCAGGCGGCGGCCGCGGATCCGGACGGATTCGTGGACTCCGCCGGGCTGATGGTGATCGACGAGATCCAGCGCGTGCCCGACCTCCTGCTCGCCATCAAGGAACAGGTCGACGCCGACCCCAGGCCCGGCCGCTACCTGCTCTCCGGGTCGGCGCGCGTGCTGGCTCTGCGCGGCCTGCCGGACACGCTGCCGGGCCGCATCGAGACGATCGAGCTCTGGCCGTTCTCCCAGGGAGAGATCGACGGCACCGCCGACCGGTTCGTGGACGCCATCTTCGATGAGGGCGGGGGACTGAGCCATGGATCCGCCGTGACCAGGCAGGAATATGCCGAACGGGTCGTGCGTGGCGGTTTCCCCGAAGCGCTAGCCCGCACCAGCCCGCGTCGTCGCGAGCGCTTCTTCGACTCCTACCTGGCCGATCTCGTGGCCCGCGAGGTCAGCCAGCTATCCGAGATCGAGCGCACCGCCGAGATGCGGGCCCTGATCAGGCTCCTGGCCGCCCGGTCCGGCCAGCTCCTGGTCGCCACCGCGGTCGGCAGCGACGCCGGGCTCACTGCCAGCACCGTCTACCGTTACCTGAGCCTGCTGGAAGAGGTCTTCCTGGTCAAGCGGATCCCCGCCTGGTCTCGCAACGTGAGTACGCGCGCCGTCGGCACGCCCAAGCTGGCCTTTACCGACTCGGGGATCGCCGCCAACCTGCTCGGCGCGGACGCCCGGAGCCTGCTGCGCCCCGGCGGCAGGTTCGGCCCGCTGCTCGAGGGGTTCGTCCTGATGGAACTGGCCCGCCAGCTCACCTGGTCGCACCAGCGCGCCGAGCTATTCCACTACCGCACCAAGGACAAGGTGGAGGTCGACGCGGTCCTGGAGAACCGCCGGGGCGAGGTGGTCGGCATCGAGGTCAAGGCCTCCTCGACCGTCGGCCCGGACGACTTCCGCGGTCTGCGGCACCTGGCCGCCAGGACCGGCGACGATTTCATCGCCGGCGTGGTGCTATACACCGGCACCCAGACACTGCCGTTCGGGCCCAAGATGCGCGCGATGCCGGCCGCGACCCTGTGGGAGATCTGAGCCGGGCGGTATTTCCTGAGATATGGTCATGCCATCCCGATGTGACCGCGGAGGTACGCGGATGGCCGTCACCGAGTCCCGCCCAGCGCACCACGACGGCGAGCCGCCGGCCGCGGACGGCCCGGGTCGTCCCCGCCGTCACCCGTGGCGCCGCCGGATCCTCGTCGGTCTTGGCCTGCTGCTCACCACCGCCGTGGTGGTCCTCGCGGTCCTGGCCGGGACCTACCAGCCGATCAGGTTCGGCGACTTCTACGGCGGCGACTTCCCCGGCCTGCCCCACGGCACCGGGCTCAGGAGCGTCAACACCTTCGCCGGCGCGACCGGGGAGATCTACGTCCCCCAGCAGTCCGGCGCGTTCAGCGTGATCCCGAGCATCGCCAACAACGGGCCGCTGGCGGTGACCATCGAGGCGGTCTCGATCCTGTCCCCGCAGCAAGATGGCGGCCGCGCCCGCCACTGCCGTGGTGATTCTTCGCGTTCTCGACGACATATTGGTTAAACTCCTATGTTCGGTATTGCCGTGTTTGCGTGCGGTTGCCGCTCTGTCCCCCGGTCGTGCGGCGGGGGGCCCGATGACCTCCTGGCTGCTACCTGTCGGTCATCGCGGCCTCGATGACGGTGAACGACCGGGGTGG
>DAIOWL010000282.1:0-8125 GCA_036758545.1 Streptosporangiaceae bacterium
CCTGACCTCCTCGGCGATGAACTCGAAGAAGTTGACCACGAACTCGGGCTTGCCGCTGAACCGGGCGCGCAGCTCGGGGTTCTGGGTGGCCACGCCGACCGGGCAGGTGTCCAGATGGCAGACGCGCATCATGATGCACCCCGACACGACGAGCGGGGCGCTGGCAAAGCCGAACTCCTCGGCGCCGAGCAGCGCGGCGATGATCACGTCGCGGCCGGTCTTGAGCTGGCCGTCGGCCTGCACCACGATCCGGTCCCGCAGCTTGTTGCGGAGCAGCGTCTGCTGGGTCTCGGCCAGGCCGAGCTCCCACGGCGCGCCCGCGTGCTTGATCGAGGTCAGCGGGGCCGCGCCGGTACCGCCGTCGTGCCCGCTGATCAGCACCACGTCGGCGTGTGCCTTGGACACCCCGGCGGCGACCGTGCCCACGCCCACCTCGGACACCAGCTTGACGTGCACCCGGGCCGCCGGATTGGCGTTCTTCAGGTCGTGGATCAGCTGGGCCAGGTCCTCGATCGAGTAGATGTCGTGGTGCGGCGGCGGCGAGATCAGGCCGACGCCGGGCGTGGAGTACCGCGTCTTGGCGATCCACGGGTACACCTTGTGCCCGGGCAGCTGGCCGCCCTCGCCGGGCTTGGCCCCCTGTGCCATCTTGATCTGCAGGTCGTCGGCGTTGACGAGGTACTCGCTGGTCACGCCGAACCGCCCGCTGGCCACCTGCTTGACCGCGGAGCGGCGCAGGTCGCCGTTGGCGTCGGGGATGAACCGGTCCGCGTCCTCGCCGCCCTCTCCGGTGTTCGACCGGCCACCCAGCCGGTTCATGGCGATGGCGAGGGTCTGGTGGGCCTCGGCCGAGATGGAGCCGTAGGACATGGCACCGGTGGCGAACCGCCGCACGATGCTGGCCACCGATTCGACATCTTCGACCCGAACGGGCGGGGTTTCCTGCCCGTCCTCGGCGTCGACGCCCTTGATACGCAGCAGCCCGCGCAGCGTCATCAGCCGCCGCGACTGGTCGTCGACCAGGTTGGTGTACTCCTTGAAGATCTCGTACCGGCGGCTGCGGGTGGCGTGCTGCAGCTTGAAGACCACCTCGGGGCTGAACAGGTGCGGCTCGCCCTCGCGCCGCCACTGGTACTCGCCGCCCGTGTCCAGCCGCCGGAAGTCCATCCCGGCGCCCGCTCCGGTGGCGTGGCCGGTCCGCTGGCTGATCTCGCTGGCGAGCTGGTCGAAGCCCACGCCGGACAGCCGCGAGGTGGTGCCGGTGAAGCACGCCTCGATCACCTCCGGGCCCAGGCCGATGGCCTCGAAGATCTGGGCGCCGGTGTAGGAGGCGACGGTGGACACGCCCATCTTGGACATGATCTTCAGCAGGCCCTTGCCGAGGGCCTTGAGCAGGTTCGCCTCGGCCTTCTTTTCCGAGACGTTCTCGATGACCCCGCGCCGGACCAGGTCCCTGACCGACTCGATGGCCAGGTACGGGTTGACGGCGGCGGCGCCGTACCCGACAAGCAGGGCGACGTGGTGGCACTCGCGCACGTCCCCCGCCTCCACCACGAGGCCGGCCCGGGTGCGTGACTTCTGCTTGATCAGGTGGTGGTGCACCGTGCCGGTCAGTAGCAGCGAGGGAATGGGCACGAGCTCCTGGCTGCCGCCACGGTCACGGTCGGAGAGGATGATCAGCCGGGCGCCGGCCCTGATGGCGGCCGAGACCTCGGCGCAGATATCGGCGAGCCTGGCGCGCAGGCCCTCCCCGCCGCCGGCCGGGTCGTAGCGGCCGTCCACCACGTGCGAGGCGAACCCGGGCAGGTTGCCCTCGTCGTTGATGTGCACGATCTTGGCCAGGTCGTTGTCGTCGATCACCGGATAGGGAAGCACGATCTGGCGACACGAGGCCGGGATCGGGTGCAGCAGGTTCTGCTCGGGCCCGGTGATCGTGCCCAGCGAGGTGACGAGCTCTTCCCTGATCGCGTCCAGCGGCGGATTGGTCACCTGCGCGAACAGCTGGGCGAAGTAGTCGAACATCAGCCGCGGCCGCCCGGAGAGCACCGCCACCGGGGTATCCGTGCCCATGGACCCGATCGGTTCGGCTCCGGCCCGCGCCATCGGGGCCAGGATGACCCGCAGCTCCTCCTCGGTGTACCCGTGCACCCGCTGCTGGGCGAGAAGCCCGGCCCGTTCGGCCCCTTCCGACCGTGGCCGGTCCGGCAGGTCGTCCAGGTAGACGAGCCCGGCGTGCAGCCAGTTCTCGTACGGGTGCTCGGCGGCGAGAGCTGCCTTGACCTCTTCGTCTTCCACCAGGCGCCCTGCTGCCGTGTCGGCCAGGAAGACGCGGCCCGGCTGCAGCCGCCCCTTGCGGATCACCGTGTCCGGGTCGATGTCAAGCACGCCGACCTCGCTGGCCAGCACGACCAGGCCGTCGCTGGTCACCCAGTACCGCCCGGGGCGCAGGCCGTTGCGATCGAGCACCGCTCCGATCACCGAACCGTCGGTGAACGCGATCAGCGCCGGTCCGTCCCACGGCTCCATCAGCGCGGCGTGGTACCGGTAGAAGGCGCGCCGCTCCGGCGTCATCTCCTCGTGGTTCTCCCACGGCTCCGGGATCATCATCAGCACCGCGTGCGGCAGCGACCGGCCGCCCATGTGCAGCAGCTCCAGGCACTCGTCGAAGCTGGCCGAGTCGCTGGCGTCCTCGTCCAGGATCGGGAAGAGCCGCTCGATCCCCCGGCCGTCCGCGGAATCCGGGATGAGCTCGCTGGCCAGCATCGCCTCGCGGGCGCGCATCCAGTTGCGGTTGCCCCGGACGGTGTTGATCTCGCCGTTGTGCGCCACGTACCGGTACGGGTGGGCCAGCGGCCAGGACGGGAACGTGTTGGTGGAGAACCTGGAGTGCACCAGCGCCAGCGTGGATGTGTAGGCCGGATCTGACAGGTCGGGGTAGAACGGCCCGAGCTGCGGCGCGGACAGCATGCCCTTGTACACGATGGTCCGGGCGGACAAGCTGGCGAAGTACACCCCGGCCTCGTGCTCGGCCCGCTTGCGCAGGCAGAACGCCATCCGCTCGAGCTCCATGCCGCGCTGGCCGTCAGCGCCCGCGACGAACAGCTGGAGCACGTCGGGCAGCACCGCCCGCGCGCCGTCGCCGCAGGCGGTGATGTCGAACGGGACCTCGCGCCAGCCGAGGATGGTCAGCCCTTCGGCGGCGGCCAGCCGGGCCAGGGCGGGGGTGACCAGATGCCGTTCGGCGGAGAAGAAGGCCATGCCGGCCGCGTAGGCGCCGACCTCGGGCAGCTCGAAGTCGCAGGTAGCGCGGAAGAACTCGTCGGGGATCTGGGTCAGGATCCCGGCCCCGTCCCCGGTTCCCGGGTCGCCGCCCTTGGCGCCCCGGTGCTCGAGGTTGCACAGCACCCGCAGGGCCCTGGCCACTACATCATGACCGCCGCGTCCGGACAAGTCCGCGACGAAACCGACGCCGCACGCGTCGTGCTCGAATCGGGGGTCGTAAAGGCCAGCAGCGGCCATGGGCTCTCCTGTCGTCTCTTGCAAAACGCCACTTCAATGCGCTCGGGACGACATTGGCCCAGCTAGACAGAACTGTTACACAGACATTACATCACCGGGAGAATCCTCTACCACCGCTCGTTTCACCTGCCCGCGAGCAGGTGGCTGACGCCCGGGTCTGGTCAGGTACATGCCCAGCACGGCGAGAACGAAAACGACGGCGTCGCCGAGCACGCCATAGCGCATGCCGAGCGCGTGCGGCAGCGGGCCGACGCGCAGCGAGTCCGCCCAGAAGCCGCCGGCCGCGTACCCGGCCGCGCACAGCATGAACGTCCGCTCGCCGCTGAGCGCGAACGTCCGGGCGGCCCAGATCACCCCGAAGCCCAGGGCGGCCGCCCACAGCGACTGGTACAGGAAGGCGGGCTGGAAGGTGGCGTAGTTCTCGTAGCCGGGCACCCGGTGCTCGGGCGAGATCCGCACCGCCCACCACCACGCCGACGGCGGGCCGTAGAACTGCTGCGCCCACCAGTTGCCCAGGCCCGCCAGGGCCAGGCCAAAGGCCAGCGCGGGCGCGGCTGCCCCGGCCACCGGCCCGAGGCGGACACCGGAGCGGCGGCAGGCGATCCACGCCCCCGCCGCGCCGAGCGCCACCGCGCCGGGCACGCCAATGGCCGCGACGCCGACCGTGGCAGCGTGCCACAGTCGGTACTCGCCGTCGAAGGCGTGCCTGTTATCCAGCAGGACCGTGTGCACCAGCGCCCCGGCCAGGCCGAACGGGATAGCCCAGGCGGCCACGTCGAGGATGACCCCGCGACGTGCCATGGCCTGGCCGCCGGAGTGCCGGTACCTGTGGCTGGCCACCGCCACCGCGACGATGATCCCGGCGATCACGCACAGCGCGTAGGCGCGGACCGACAGCGGTCCGAGATGCCAGACGGCGCGGCCGGGGCTCGGAATCGACGCGAGCGGCACCTTCTGGACACTACCGCCTCCGCCCCAGGGCCAGCCATCCGTTTCACGGCGCTACGCCTGTGCGCTTGGGCAGGCGCCGCTCAGGATGCGGGGCGGCGGACGCTGGCGGCTAGTTCGGCGGTCAGGTCGCGGATAGCCGGGATGCCCTGCTCGCCGAGGCGGCGGACGAAGGCCGAGCCGACGATCACGCCGTCCGCGAACGCCGCCACCTGGGTCGCCTGAGCGCCGTTGCTGACACCGAGGCCGACCGCCACCGGCAGGTTCGTGTGCTTGCGGACCCGCTCGACCAGGCCGGAGGCGTCGCCGCTGACCGCGTCCCTGGTGCCGGTGATGCCCATCAGCGAGGCGGCGTAGACGAAGCCGCGGCAGGCCTGGGCGATCATGGCGATTCGCTCGTCGGTGGAGCTGGGCGCGACCAGGAACACCCGGTCCAGGTCGTGCTCGGCGGAGGCGTCCAGCCAGGAGCCCGCCTCTTCGATGGTGAGGTCCGGGGTGATCAGCCCCGAGCCACCCGCCGCGGCCAGGTCCCTGGCGAAGGCGCGCACGCCGTACCGGTCGACCGGGTTCCAGTAGGTCATGACCAGCACGGGCACGCCCGCCGCCGCGACCGCCTCGACCGTGCGCAGCACGTCCGTGACCCGCGTCCCGGCGGCCAGCGCGCGGTGCACCGCGTCGGCGATCACCGGGCCGTCCATCAGCGGATCGGAATACGGCAGGCCCACTTCGATGACATCGGCTCCGGCATGCGCCATGGCCAGGGCGGCCTCGATGGCGCCGGCCACCGAGGGAAATCCGGCCGGCAGGTAGCCGACCAGGGCCGCGCGGTTGTCCGCGGCGGCCTTGCCGAAGGCCTCGGTGACAGCGCTCGTCACGTGGCTCACACCCCGAACCACTGGGAGGCGGTGTCGACGTCCTTGTCACCACGGCCGGACAGGTTGACCAGGATCAGCCCGCCGGGGCCGAGTTCGCGGCCGACGTCGAGCGCGCCGGCCAGCGCATGCGCCGACTCGATGGCCGGGATGATGCCCTCGGTCCGGCAGAGCACGGAGAACGCGTTCATCGCCTCGGCGTCGGTCACCGCCCGGTACTCGGCCCGGCCCGTCTCCCTCAGCCAGACGTGCTCCGGGCCCACGCCGGGGTAGTCCAGGCCGGCCGAGATGGAGTGCGTGCCGAGGGTCTGGCCGTCGGCGTCCTGCAGCACGAACGTCCGCATCCCGTGCAGCACGCCCTGCGAGCCGCCGGTTAGGGTCGCCGCGTGGCGCCCAGTGTCCAGCCCGTCACCGCCCGCCTCGCAGCCGATGAGGCGAACCGAAGCATCGGGGATGAAGGCGTGGAACGCGCCGATGGCGTTGGAACCGCCGCCCACGCAGGCGATCACCGCGTCCGGCAGCCGGCCGGTGGCCTCGAGCGCCTGCTCGCGGGCCTCGAGGCCGATGATCCGCTGGAAGTCCCTGACCATCATCGGGAACGGGTGCGGACCGCCGACCGAGCCGATGCAGTAGTGCGTGTGCCCGACCGACCTCACCCAGTCGCGGAACGCCTCGTTCATGGCGTCCTTGAGCGTGCGGGTGCCGGTGGCGACCGGGATGACCTCGGCGCCGAGCATCCGCATCCGGGACACGTTCAGCGCCTGCCTGCGGGTGTCCTCCTCGCCCATGTAGACGGCGCAGTCCAGGCCGAGCAGCGCGCAGGCGGTCGCGGTCGCCACGCCGTGCTGGCCGGCCCCGGTCTCCGCGATCACCCGCGTCTTGCCCATCCGCTGGGCCAGCAGCACCTGGCCGAGCACGTTGTTGATCTTGTGCGACCCGGTGTGGGCCAGGTCTTCCCGCTTGAGCAGTACCGTGCACCCGCCGGCCTGCTGGCCGAACCGTTCCGCGAGGTACAGCAGCGTCGGCCGGCCCGCGTAGTTGCGCAGCAGCCCGTCGAGTTCGGCCCGGAAGGCCGGGTCCTTCCGCGCCTGCTCATAGGCGGCGGTCAGCTCGTCCAGCGCCGCCGTCAAGGCCTCGGGCGCGAACCGGCCGCCGTAGGCGACGCCAGGCGCCTCTCCTGTCCCGCCCTCTTCGGCCACCCCGACCGCGCCGACCACGAAGTGGCCCCAGACGTCGGGAACGGGGGAGATATCTGGCTCGGCTGGCGCGGCGTGCTCCCGCGCCGTGGCCGTCTCGGTCATCCTCGTTCTCCTCGCAGCGCGGGGTGCGACCCCGCGGTTACCAGGTCGGCGACGGCGCAGCGCGGGTCCTTCTCGGTGACCAGGCTCTCGCCGACCAGCACGGCGTCCGCACCGGAGGCGGCGTAGGCGAGCAGGTCACGCGGACCGCGCACGCCGGACTCGGCGACCTTGACGATGCCGTCCGGGATCCGCCCGGCTATCCGGCCGAAGATCCCGCGATCCACCTTCAGCGTGGCCAGGTTGCGCGCGTTGACGCCGATGACGGTGGCGCCCGCGTCGAGCGCCCGGTCGAGCTCGGGTTCGGTGTGCACCTCCACCAGCGGCAGCATGCCGATCGAGACCGCCCGCTCCACCAGCGAGACCAGCGCGCTCTGCTCGAGCGCGGCCACGATCAGCAGCACCACGTCCGCGCCGTGCGCGCGCGCCTCCCACAGCTGGTAGGAGCTGACGACGAAATCCTTGCGCAGCACCGGGACCTGCACGGCCCGGCGCACCGCGTCCAGGTCGTCCAGGCTGCCGCCGAAGCGCCTCGATTCGGTCAGCACGCTGATTACCTTGGCCCCGCCGGCCTCGTAGTCCCCGGCCAGCGCGGCCGGGTCGGCGATAGCCGCCATCTGGCCACGAGACGGGCTGGCCCGTTTGACCTCGGCGATCACGCTGACACCCTCGGCTCGCAGCGCGGCCATCGCGTCCAGCGGTGACGGCGCCCGCCGCGCCATCTCCTTCAGGTGGTCAAGAGAGACGTGCCGCTGCCGTTCGGCGAGATCGGCACGCACGCCGTCTAGGATCTCGTCGAGCACACTCACGCGGTTCGATCGTCCCCTCAAATCGGTACTGTTGCGCCACTGATGGTAGCCCGGCCACTCCGGCGCCCCGGTGACTGCCCCCCTGAAATCGCGCCGGTGTCCGGATTTGTCCCCGGATCGATAACGTAGCCGGCGCCACGGACCGTCCTGATTGCGCCCGCTCCCCCGATCTTGGCCCTGAGCTGGGCAATGACCACGTCAACGGCACGGTCCCCAGCCGCCGGCCGGCCCGCGGCGGTGAGCAGCTGGCGGCGGGACAGCACGCGTCCCTGCTGGTCAAGCAGGGCCGCCAGGACGGCCGTCTCGGTCGCGGTCAGCTTCAGCTCTCCGGCGTCCCCGGCTGGCGGCGGCACCGGGATGGCCAGCACGTCGCGGACCATGGCGACCAGCTGACGCGGGCCGAAGGGCCGGGCCAGCCACCGCCGCGGGCCGCTGGCCCCGCCGCGGGCCAGGCCACGCGGCCGGGGGCCCTGCAGGCCTGCCACCAGGAAGATGACGGGGGTCCGCAGCGCGCGGCGGATCCGCCGGGGGTCCAGGCCGGGCATGGTCAGGTCGAGCACGGCCGCGGCGTCCGGGCCGGCGGTCAGTTCGGCCAGCGCCTGCTCGGGCGTTGTCACCAGACGCACCCGCAGCCCGTCCCGGCGCAGGTAGCGAGCCGACATCTCGGCCACCTCGGGCT
>DAIOWL010000283.1:0-5288 GCA_036758545.1 Streptosporangiaceae bacterium
GTTCGGCCGCCCCAGGCCTCGTCGCTAGCCGCGGCGGCGCTCAGGAGCCCGGCGATGGCCTTGGCCGGTGAGGCCAGCGCGACCTCGGTCTCCGGGGCTACCGGGCAGATGGCGCGCTGCCCGGCCAGCGGCTCCCTGATGACGCCGGACATGAAGCCGGACGCCGCGGCGTTGGGCCGTCCCGGGCGCACGCTGACACTGACCAGGCGCAGGGCGCGGCCACGCAGGAATCCTTTCCTGGTGTAATCGGCCAGCAACTGCTCGCCGATGGCCTTCTGCGCGCCGTAACTGGTCTGCGGGTTGGGCCGGGTCTGGTCGTCGACGGCCTCGGGGAGCGGCACGTCCTCGGAGCCGCCGAAGACCGCCAGCGAGCTGGAGAACACCACGACCGGGTTCGTGCCTAGCGCGCGGCACGACGCCAGAAGCGCCTCGGTGGCGCGCAAGTTAGCCCGGATGCCCAGGTCGAAGTCGGTCTCGCACTCGCCGCTGACCGCCGCGGCCAGGTGAAAGACCACGTCGGCGCCGGATAGCGTGTCCGGTCCGCTCGTGAGCGGGTCGAGCAGCTGGCCGAGGTCACCCTGGATCGCCGTCACCCGCTCGTCGGCGGCCAGATCCGGCGGGACCGGGGCCTGGTCGATGAGCGTCACCCGGGACAGCGGACGGACTCCGCCGCCGGCCACGTCGAGCGTGCCGACCGCCAGCAGTTCCCTGGCCAGCCGCGAGCCCAGGAACCCGGCTCCCCCGGTAATCACCACGTTCACCACGGCGCTCCCCTTGCATCACGGGCCCGAATCACAGCGATTCACACCCTATGACGCGGGATGCGGCGCGCCGCGGGGCGGGGCGTCAGGGGGTGGGGCGTCAGGGGTGGGGCGGGGCGTCAGCCCGCCCGGGCGATCGTTTCCTCGATCGCGGCCTGTACCTCGGCCGGACGCTCCATCTGCGGCATGTGCCCGGCGCCGTCGATCAGGTGCCGGGCCGCGCCGGTCACCGACTCGGCCTGCGCCGCCGGGATGATCCGGTCGGCGCGGCCCCAGACCACGGTGACCGGCGTGGCGCCACCCAGCGCGGCGAGCGCCGCGGCCGAGTCACCGCGCTGAGCGTCGCCGTCCAGCAGCGTGCCCAGCAGGGCGTGCAGGGACTCGTCCACGCCGTCCAGGCGCTTGTAGGCGAGCAGGTCATCCACCAGCTGGCGGGTGACCAGGCTCTCGTCGGCGAAGAGCTGGCCGGCCACCGGCTTGAGCTCGCGCCGCGTCTGGGCGTCGGCGAAGCCGCGCAGGTACCCGGCGTTGATCTCGGCGCCGAATCCGGTCGGCGCGATGAGCGTGAGCGAGGCGATCCGCCCCGGGTCGCGCGCGGCCACCGCGAGCGCGACGGCACCGCCCATGGAGTGGCCGACCAGGTGCGCGCGGCCGGCGCCGAGGGCGTCGAGCACGCCGGTCACGGCGTCGGCCAGCACGCCGAGTGCGCCGTCCCCGACATCCTTGGCCGAGGTGCCGTGCCCGGGCAGGTCCAGCGCGTACACCCGGTACTTCGCGGCCAGCGGCTCCTGCAGGAACAGCCAGGAGTTCCGGTCGCCGCCGTACCCGTGGACCAGCAGGATCACGTCGCCGTCCTGGCTCTCCGGGGCGGCCCCGGCGTAGCTGATCTTGCGCCCGCCGACGTCGGCCGTCTGGAGCTCGGCGCCGCCGCCGGCGTCGTCGGGCACGCCCGCGTCGATCACCGCGCGCGCCTCGAGCACGGCGGCGTCGAGGGCGTCGTCGCTGACCTCGGCCGGGGCGATCAGCGCGATCGTGCCGCTGACCGGCACGTCCTCACCGACCCGGGCGACGATGCGGCGCACTGTCCCGGCGTCGGCGGCCTCCAGCGTCCCGGTGATCTTCTCCGTCTCTATGTCCGCCAGGTCGTCGCCGACCTGGACCTCGTCCCCCTCCGCGACGGCCCACGCGGTGATCTTGCCGAGCTGCATCGACAAGCCCCACTTCGGCATCGTCACGGCGACGATCCGGTCATCGGTCAACGGGACCACCCGGTCACCGTCTTGACCGCGTTCACCACGCGCTGCGCGTCCGGGATGTACATGTCCTCGAGCGCGTTGGAGAACGGCACCGGGGTGTGCGGCGCGGTCACCATCTCGATCGGGGCCCGCAGCGAGCCGAACGCCTTCCGGGCGACCAGCGCCGAGATGTCGGTGGCGATGTTGCACCGGGGGTGCGCCTCGTCGACCACGACCAGCCGGCCGGTGCCCTCGACGCTCTCCAGCACGGTGTCCTCGTCCAGCGGGCTGGTGGTGCGCAGGTCGATGACCTCGCACTGCACGCCGTCCGCGGCGAGCTGCCCGGCCGCCTCCAGCGAGGTGTGCACCATCCGGCCCAGGGTCACGATCGTGATGTCACCGCCCTCGCGGACCACGTTGGCCTCGCCGAACGGCACCACGTAGCTCTCCTCGGGCACCGGGCCCGAGGTGTCGTAGAGCGCCTTGTGCTCGAAGAACATCACCGGGTCGTTGTCCCTGATCGCCTGGATCATCATGCCCTTGGCGTCGTACGGGGTGGCGGGCAGGACGACCTTCAGCCCGGGGATGTGGGTGAACAGCGGATACAGGCACTGGGAATGCTGGGCCGCGGCCCGCAGCCCGGCCCCGTACATGGTGCGGATCACGACGGGGGTGACCGCCTTGCCGCCGAACATGTACCGGAACTTCGCGGCCTGGTTGTAGATCTGGTCGAAGCAGACGCCCATGAAGTCGACGAACATCAGCTCGGCCACCGGGCGCATCCCGGCCGTGGCCGCGCCGATCGCGGCGCCGATGAACGCCGACTCCGAGATGGGGGTGTCGAGGACCCGGCCGGGAAACTTGTGGTACAGCCCCTTGGTCACGCCGAGCACGCCGCCCCAGGCGTCGTCATCGCCGGGTGCACCGGCTCCGCCGGCGTTGTCCTCGCCCATCACGATGACGGTTTCGTCGCGCTCCATTTCCTGGGTCAGCGCCTCGTTCAGGGCCTCGCGGTAGGTGATGTTCCGTGCCATGGCCTGAGCCTCCCGTCAGTAGCGCACGTAGACGTCGGTGAGCAGGTCCGCCTCGGTGGGCAGCGGCGCGGCCTTCGCTTCGCTGACCGTCCGGTCGATCAGCGCCCCGACTTCGGCGTCGACCGCATCGAGGTCGGGGCGGGTCAGCTCGCCGGTCTCGGTCACCCGGTCGGCGAAGCGCTTGAGGCAGTCGAGTTCGGCCCGCGCGTGGTCGACTTCGCTGGCCCGGTAGGTCTGCTGGTCGCCCTCGAAGTGGCCGAAGTAGCGAGTGAACTTCATCTCGATGAGCGTCGGCCCGCCGCCCTCCCGGGCCCGGGCGATCGCCTCGCTGGCCGCCTCGTGCGCCGCGAAGAAGTCGAACCCGTCCACGATGACGCCCGGCATGCCGAACCCGGCGGCCCGGTCGGCGATGTTGTCGCTGGCCACCGACCAGGTGCTGGACGTGCTCTCGGCGTAGCCGTTGTTCTCGGCCACGAAGATGGCCGGCAGGTTCCACACCGAGGCCAGGTTCATCGACTCCAGCGTGGTGCCCTGGTTGCTGCCGCCGTCGCCGAAGAACGCGACGCTGACGCCGCCGTTGCCCTTGAGCTTGGCGGCCAGCGCCGTCCCGCAGATCAGCGGCGGGCCGCCGCCGACGATCCCGTTGGCGCCGAGCATGCCCTTGGACAGGTCAGCGATGTGCATGGAGCCGCCCTTGCCGTGGCAGCTGCCGGTCTGGCGGCCGTAGATCTCGGCCATCATCTCGCCGACGTCCACGCCCCGGGCGATGCAGTGGCCGTGCCCGCGGTGGGTGCTGGCGATGGTGTCCCGGTCGTCGAGGTTGCTGCAGACGCCGACGGCCGACGCCTCCTCCCCCGCGTACAGGTGGACGAACCCGGGGATCTCGCCGGTCGCGAACTCCGCATGCACCCGTTCCTCGAACTCGCGGATGGTCCGCATCGTCCGGTAGACGTCCAGCAGGTGCTCTGGCGTCAGAGTCTTCCGCTCAACCGTGTCGGTCATTGTTCTCCTCCCTGGGTTTGGTGCAATGAGGCAAGCAGGCCGAGGCGGGCGCTCGCGGTGAGCACCGCGGGCACGTCCACGCAGCGGGGCCCGTCCGGCCGCAGCCGCACGGCCGGCTCCTCGCCCGGCCCGAAGGTCAGCTCGCGCTCGCCGTCCACGGCGATGACGCCGGCCCGCGCGTCGACGCGGTGCACCGAGCCGGGATGCATCGGCTCGATCTCGCCCACCCCTACCGACAGGACCAGGCCCGGCGCGATCGGGGCGAGCACCTGCCGAGGCGCGTCGGCGGACAGCCGCGCGGTGACCCCGTGTGGTTCGTGCCGTGCGACCGGGGCGAGCTGGCCCAGGACGCTGGACAGGCCGATCGCGTCGGGTTCGGCGAAGGCGCAGAACAACTGCGTCACGGTGGCCGGATCCCAGACCGCGCGCGCCCCGACGTGGCGCTCGGTGGACACCGCGACGTCGACCAGCGCGGTCTCGGTCCGGCCCCCGGCCCGGACCTCGAGCAGCTTGGCCCGGCTGGTCGTGTCGTCGGCGGGCACCGCGCCGGTGGCGACCAGGCCCGCGGCCAGGCCCGCGATGGTTGCCTCGCGGACCGCGGGGAACACGTTGTTGGTGCCCGTCGACAGGGCCAGCATCGGCACGTCGCCCACGGCGGACGCGGCCACCCGGGCGGTGCCGTCGCCGCCGAGGCAGACGATGACCCGGGCACCCTCGGTCACCATGCGCCGGACGGCGTCCAGCGTGTCGTGCGCGGTCTGCCTGATTGGCTGGCCGTCGAGGAACTCGACCTCGGGCCAGCGGGGGTTGGTGTGGCGGCGCCGCTGGAGGGAGCGGAACACCGCGGCGGAGATACCGCCGAGGTCGGTGCTGAGCAGCACCCGGTGCACGCCGACCGCGCCGAACGCGGTGAGCATGCGCTGGATCATGTTGGCCTTCTCGGCTGTCGGGAACACCGAGGCCTGTGTGACCAGGCGGCGGATATCGCGGCCGGAGAGCGGGTTCGCCACCACGCCCACGATCGCGTCACCCAAGGCGCCCACCTCCTCGCCCCACTTTGCTCGCCTGCCGCCGAAAAGTGAATACCTGTACGCTGGAACTGGTGCGGGAGGGCACCGCCGGGTCCGCGGGAAGGACTGAGTCCGCCTCCGCTTGCGGGAGATTCAGCTTGCCAGGCAGCAGGACCGTCTCCAGTCGAGTCAGGAACGCGGGCCCCGGCTCTGAGGGAGAGACGTGTCATGCCCCAGCTTCCCGAT
>DAIOWL010000283.1:5388-8118 GCA_036758545.1 Streptosporangiaceae bacterium
CGAGCTGATCGAGGACCAGTACGCGGACCGGCCGCAGCTGCGGCCGATCCTGGACGCGGTGCTGGCCCTGCTGCCCGCGCTCGGCCCGGCGACGGTGCAGGCCCGCAAGACCATCGTGTCCCTGGTCTGCCCGCGCCGGACTTTCGCCGTGGTGCGGGCGACCACGAAGGACCGGGTGGACCTGGGCCTGCGCCTCGACGACGCCGAGCCCGGTGGCCGGCTGCAGAGCGCCAAGGGGATCGGCGGCGGCGGCGCCACGGTGCGGATCGCGCTGAGACGGCCCGAGGACATCGACGTGGACGTCCGTGACCTGATGCGGCGCGCCTACGAGGAGAACACGGCACCGGCCGCGCCACGGCGTCCGGCCCGGCGGCCGGGTGCCGTGGCCGGGACGATAACCGTGGTGATCGAGGGCTCCGAACTGCCCGGACGCACCTGCCGGCCGGAACCGGGCGGACAGGGCCACCGGGACGTCTACGTCGCGCTGGGCGGCCGCAGCGAGGACCGCCCCGCGCTGACCATGTCGAACAAGCCCGGGCTGGCCATCGAGCCGGTACCGGGGGACGCGGCCGCGGCCCGCTGGGAGATGCCGGTCACGGTCAGGCGGGACGAGGATGGCTTCGACTTCGGCGGGCCGTTCGTGCGCGGCGTCCACGATGACCGCCACCTCGGGCTGATCTGGGGCGACCTTATGGACGACGAAACGCTGCAGGTGTTCCGCGGGGCCAAGCTGCGGCTGGTCGACGTGGATCCGGGCCTGATCGAGCAGGCCCTTCGACCCGGGCACACGCTCATCGCCAGGATCCGGCTGACCGACGCCAGGGGCAACCCGATCTGCGCCCGGGTCCACCCTCCGTACCTGATCTGGTCCGCCGCCGCGGACTAGGGCACCGTGACCGGCTGGATGACCACGGGGCCGAGGGTGGGGTCGAGCTCGGTGGCCTGGGACACCCCGGCCGGCGTGATCACGTCCACGGCCTTCGGCACGGTGGTCGGGTCGGCCGAGCAGACCGCCGTGGTCCCGCCGGGCGCGCACACCCCGAACGCGAATGGCTGCGCCGTCGGGGCGAAACCGCGCGCCTGGTCGGGGCTGAACCCATCCTGGCCGGTCAGTACTACGCTGAAGCCCCAGCCGGACCCCGGGGTGCCGAACTGCGCCTCGGGCAGCGCGATGGTGATCGTCTTATCGGCCTGCACGGCCAATGCCGATGCGGTGCCCATGCTGGCGCCGCCCGCGTTCACCCAGGCCGGCGAGGCGAAGCCCTGCACCTCGACCCGCTGGCTCCAGGCGCCGGACGACGCGATGGAGTAGTTGCGGGTGGGGAACGGGGCCTGGGTCGAGGTGGACGCGGCGCCCGGCACGTGCACGTACACGTCGAGCAACTGGGCCCCGTCGGTCTGCCCGAACGTGGGGTCCAGGTTGGCCAGCGTGGCGCGCAGATAGGCGAAGGTGCCGTCGCTCACGACCTGGAACCTGGTCAAGTCGAACGCGCCGGCGTGGAACTGGGGGTCGGTCGGGTACTGGTAGGTGCCGGGCCCGTTGTCGTCGCCGGACGGGTCGGTCACGTCGAGCACGGTGCTGCCACCGCCCTCGTTGGTGACGGTGACCTGGGCATACCCGGTGCTCTTGCCCCCGGCCGCGGTGGCGGTCACGGTGATCGCGTTGCTGCCGAAGCTGACCGGCACCGTCGCCGAGAACGTCCCGTCGGACGCCGCGGTGGCGCTGGCCACCGCGGCTGGAGCCCCGGTCGTGGTGTCGGCCGACGCGACCGTCACCGCCGCCCCCGGCGTGGTTTTGCCGGTCACGGCAGTGGAGGAGGTGGCCAGCGTGCTGCCCTGGGCCGGTGCGGTAATGCTCACCGGCAGCGATCCGGGCGGCCCGCCGGTGACGTAGCGCGCGGTGGTGACGGCCGGGGTGTCCACGTTGCGGCCGGTGCCCAGCGAGGCGATGAGCCGCAGTTCCTGCGCCTGAGCCCAGGTCAGCGGGGACGCCGACCCGGCCGCCTTGCCGTCGGTGAACCCGATGGACGCGGTCGTCGGGTCGCTGCCGTACGGCGAGGCCGGGAGCGCCGGGTTCTCCCAGGCCTGCTCGGGCACCAGCCCCACGCCGGAGGAGAAGCTGATCATCGCCTGGAGCAGGGACCGCGCGCCGGAGGAGGCTCCGGCGGCGAGATCGGACTCGGCGCGCTCGCCGGACAGGTTCGGCCACAGGTGCCCGGTACCGGTGCCGGTCGGCGCCCACGGGGCGCCGGTGGTGGTGCAGGTGGACTGGCTCGGCTGGTAGCAGTCGCCGTACCCGTCCGCGCTCCCCTCGGCGGCGTCGTTGCCGTACCGGTAGTAGCCGGTCCCGCTCGGCGTGGACACCGAGATCTGCTGGTCGAGCACGGCCAGCGAGGCCTTGACGTCGGCGTCGGTGACCGGGAGCTCGCCCAGCCTGACCAGCTCCTGGAAGCCGCCGTCCACGACGGCGCGCTGGTCCAGGGTGGGGCCGCCGTTGCCGAGGCCATAGGTGACGGCCGCGTTCGGGTCACCGGTCTTGGACAGCCTGATGAAGTAGCGCGGAGCGTACGGGCCGGTGGTGGTCACCGTCCAGGCCTTGATGTTCCGCTGGAAATCGTCGGCGGTGGCCTGGTAGAGCCGAGCGCGGGCGGTGTCGCCGTGGCTGGCGGCGATGACCGACGCGGCGGTCAGCCCGGCGATCTCGGCCGCGATCGTGGACGGTGAGTAGCC
>DAIOWL010000284.1:0-8087 GCA_036758545.1 Streptosporangiaceae bacterium
CCCTCGATGGTGTACCTGCGGCCCACCAGCGCCATCTGGACCGCGGTCATCTGGTTCAGCGTCAGCGTGCCGGTCTTGTCGGAGTTGATCGCCGAGGTCGAGCCGAGCGTCTCGGTCGACTGCAGCCGCTTCATGATCGCGCCGACCCGGGCCAGCGCCTGCGTCCCGGAGGCCAGGATGGCGGTGACCACCGCGGGCAGGTTTTCCGGGATGGCGCCGACCGCGAAGGCGACGGCGGCGGTGAAGACGACCGTGAACTTGTCGCCGCGGGCCAGGTTCAAGACCATCGACACGACCAAGGCGATCCCGGAGATCCACAGGATCTGCCGGGTGAGCTTGTCGAGCTGGCGGGTCAGCGGGGTCTTGACGGCCTGCTCAGCCTGCAGCATCCCGGAGATGTGGCCGACCTCGGTCGCCATCCCGGTCGCGGTGACCACGAACTCGCCGGCCCCGCGGGTGACGTTGGTGTTCATGTAGACCATGTCGGTCCGGTCGCCCAGCGGCGTACCGGTGCCTTCCACGGGCTCCCTGTCCTTGGCGACCGGCAGGCTCTCCCCGGTCAGCGCAGACTCCGCGACCTCCAGCGTCGCCGCCCGCAGCAGCCGCCCGTCGGCGGGCACGATGTCTCCGGCCTCGATCGCGACGATGTCGCCGGGAACGAGCTGCTCGGCCGGGATCTCCCGGAGCTGTCCGTCCCGCCTGACCTTGGCCTTGATGATCATCATCTGCTGCAGGGCGGTGACGGCCGCGGCGGCCTTCCCCTCCTGTTGCAGGCCGAGGACCGCGTTGAAGAGGGTGAGCAGGATCAGGACGATGCCGGTCTCCCACTCCTGCAGGCCGAGGCTCACCAGGCCGGCCCCCAGCAGGACGAGTTGCATCAGGTCGGCGTACTGGCGGACGAACGCGCGCCACCGGGGTTCGGCCCTCCCGGCGTCGAACGTGTTGAGCCCGAACCGTTCGGCCCGTGCGGCGGCCTCGGCCGAGGTCAGGCCGTGCTGCCCGTCCACCTGCTCCGCCTGCAGCACCTGGTCGGTCCGCAGGGTGTGCCAAACCGGTCCGTCTTCGCCTGGCGCCAGCGCGGGTGCGGGCGCTCCAGCAGGAACGGTCACCTGTCCTCCCGGGGCATCAACGGTAAGCCGGCACGGGGCCGGGCGGGGTCATTCGGCGGCGTTGGGACAGGTAGACGGGGATGCCGAGGAGCAGCGCGCCGGCGGCCAGGAAGTACGGCGCCCAGTAGACCCAGAAGCTGTTACCGGTGTTGCGGGAGTAGACGATAAACAGGATGGAGAACACCAGGGCCAGCACGGCGACGATCATGTCCCGGATAAAGCGCGGCGTGTGCATGGCCCGGTGATCTATCCACCGCCACTTCAGCTGGGCGAGCGCGGAGAAGCCGTAGGGGATGGCGGAGGTGATGCCGGTCATCAGCACCAGGGTGGTGAACACGGTCGCGCCGCCCGAGCCGATGTAGTTGATGGCCATCGCGATAGAGGCCAGCGCGGTGGAGGCTATGATGCCGAAGGCGGGGACCTGCTTGGAGGACATGCGCTGGAACCGTTCCGGGAACAGGCCGTCCTTCGCGGCGGCCAGCGGCATCTCGGCGCAGATCATGGTCCAGCCGACCAGCGCGCCGAGCCCGGAGATGATCACCGCCAGGGCCATCACGTTGCCGGCCCAGGTACCGCCGAAGATGCTGTTGGCCACGTCGGAGAACGGCGCGCCCGCCTTGGCCAGGGTGGCGGTGGGCACGACGCCGAAGGCCACGGTGAGCGAGAGCAGGTAGACCACCGCGGTGGCGATGGTACCCAGAATGGTGGCCCGGGGAATGTTGCGGTCCGGGTTGCGGACCTTGGCCGCGGCGACCGAGGCGGTTTCCACGCCGAGGTAGCTGAACAGGGCGATGGCCATCCCGCCGCCGATCGCGTTGATCGCCGATTCTTTACTGACGTTCCACGGGGTGAAGTTGGCGGACTTGATGTAGAACAGGCCCACGATCGAGATGAATGCCAGCGCGACGAACTTGATGATGGTGGTGATGACCTGGACCGAGCCCATGTTCTTGACCCCGGACAGGTTGACCGCCGCCGGGATCCAGAGGCCGACCAGCACCAGCAGCACCGTGATCCACTTGGTGTGGCCCTTGTTGATGAAGTGCTCGACGTAGAGCACCCAGCCGACCGCGATCGCGGCGTTGCCTGCCCACGCGGTGATCCAGTACGACCAGGCGTTCAGGAATCCTGTCGGGTTGCCGAACCCGGCCCGGGCGTAGGCATACGGGCCGCCGTCGGCGGGCAGCCGCCGGGACAGCGCGGCGAACAGCATCGCCAGCGCCAGCGCGCCAACCGTAGTCAGCGCCATCGAGACCAGCGTGATCGGGCCGTAGCCCGCCAGGGAGGTCGGCAGGTTGAACACCCCGACCCCGATGATGCTGCCCACGATCAGCGCCATCGCCGCGGTCAGCCCGAACTGCGGTGCGCCTTTCCCGCTGGACGGCTCACCGGCCGGGCCTGGCGCCTCCCGGGGGATGTCAACTTTATCCGCCATGTCTGAACCCCCAGCCAATGGGCGGTGGCGTACGGCTGTCTCCGGCCCCTGCCGAGCGGGAGACCACTCGCCTCAGATCATGTCCGGACCATTACGCAGATTCGTCACCCATTCGCGGGTGAACTCCCATCTGCCATCGTCCGGCATCCGCGGAAAGAATTCGCAATTGACTGCCATCACTAGCGTCTCGCAGTTCGATTGGAAGACACCGGCTGTTTGCCATTTGTTCATGAATGGGTCATGGATCGCCGAACGTGCAGCCTAGGTCCCTCGTATTGTGCGTAGGCACGCAGGCTCGATAGCCTTTACCTTGGCCCGCTCCATGGCACTGCCTTATCGTCACCTGCGCCATCCGGTCACCCAGGTTTTCAATTGCTGGATTCATTCCGGCCTGCAGGGCAATCGCGCAGTGTCCTCACCCATGCGCGGGTGATTTCGCCTAATTCGGCTCTGCGCTTTGCGCGGTCTGGGCCTTGCGCTGGCGCTGCAGCTGGAGGACCTTGTCGATAGCGACGGCCGCGGGCGCGAGGAGGGACAGGGCGAGCACGATGATCCACTGGCGTCCGCTGAGCGAGGTGGTGTCGAGCAGGCGCTGGAGCATGTTCAGCTCGACGGCGGCCCAGGTGAGGACCCATCCCAGGATGATCCAGCCCAGGAAGGGGAAGACCGGGGAGGACCACGGGGCCTGGCGTTCGCGCCGCAGGACCAGGCCGATGTTGACCGCGCTGAGTGAGATGATGGCGAAGGCCATGGTCATGTTGACCGAGGCATGGGTGGTACTCGGCTTGCCGGGTCCCCATTCGAGGACCGACAGGGCGGTGGCCGCGACCACGAACCCGAAGATGAACCAGCGGATGATCCACGGCCTGGTGACGATCTTGGTGCCGGGCGTACGCGGCGGACGCTGCATGACTCCCGGGTCGGGGACGTCGACGATGAACCCGATCACCACGGTGATGACCACGAAGAACTTGCAGAACAGCAACTGCAGCGGGAACAGGGCGACGCCGCCGTTGATGTTCAGGATGGTGGCGTAGACCATCAGCTGCAGCACCGACGACAAGATGGTCAGCTGCAACCTGATGTAGGTGGAGATCCGCCGGTAGATGTCGCGGCCCAGGTCGACGGCCCGGACCAGGGTGGCGAAGTTGTCGTCGGTCAGCACGATCTTCGCGGCCTGCTTGGACACCTCCGAGCCGCTGCCCATGGCCACGCCGACGTCGGCCTGCTTGAGGGCGGCCGCGTCGTTGACCGCGTCGCCGGTCATCGCGACCACCTGGCCGTCCTGCTGCATGAGCTTGGCCAGGCGCAGCTTGTCCTCGGGCGCCACCCGGCCGAACACGTGCAGCTGGGGAAGCCGGCTGAGGACCTCATCGTCGCTCAGGTGCTGCAGTTCCGTGCCGGTGATCACGCCGGGCCCGAGGCCGAGCTCGTCGGCGATGGCGCGCGCGGTGACGGTGTGGTCGCCGGTGATCATCCGGACGTCGATCCCGGCGCCGAGCGCGGTGCGGACCGCGTCCTTGGCCGCGCTGCGGAGCGGGTCCACGATCCCGACCAGCGCCACCATGACGAGATCGGTGACGGCGGCCATCGGGTCGGCCAGCGCCGCGGTCATGGCCCCGTCGTCCAGGTCGCGGGCGGCGAACGCGAGTACCCGCAGTCCGCGTTCGGACAGCTGGCGGTTGGCGGCCAGGATCTCGTCACGCACGGTGGCGACCGGGACGACCTCGCCGTGCCACAGCGCGTACCCGCAGCGCTGGAGGACCACGTCCGGCGCGCCCTTCACGCTGGTGAAGTGCGGTTGCTGGATGATCCCGCCGGTCATGTCGCTGGATAGGTCGTGAAAGGTGGCCATGAACTTGTACGTCGAGTCGAACGGCACCTCGGCGCGGCGGGGCAGGGCTTCGCGGGTCTGCTCGGCGTCCACGCCCATCTTCGCGGCCAGCACCACGAACGCCGCCTCGGTCGGGTCACCGATGACCGCCCCGTCGTCATCGACGGTGGCGTCGGTGCACAGCACCAGGCCCAGCGCCAGGCGGTGGAAATCCGGAGGCTTCGCGCCGCCCGTGCCGAGGATCGCGCCGGCCTTGGCGTATCCGGGGCCCTCGATCTTGAACCAGTCACCGCCGGCGAGCATCGTGGTCGCGGTCATCGCGTTCATCGTCAGCGTGCCGGTCTTGTCCGAGTTGATGACCGTGGTCCCGCCGAGGGTCTCCACGTCCGACAGCGACTTGACCACCGCCTTGGACTCGGCCAGCCGCCGCGCCCCGGAGGACAGCATGGCCTGCACGAAGGTGGGCAGCCCGGTCGGGATGGACGCGATCGCGGTCGAGATGCACAGCAGCACGAGCGTCGTGATGTCCTGGCCCCGCACGATGCCGAAGACGGCGATGACCGCCACGGCCAGGAAGGCGAGCAGGCCGAACACCTTGGTCATGCTGTCAAGCTCAATTTGCAGCGGCGACTTGGTCCGCTTGGTGGCCGTCACCAGGCCCGCGATCCGGCCCATCTCGGTCGCGCTGCCGGTCGCGGTCACCACGACTATCGTCGTGCCGCGGGTGACCTGGGTGTTCTGGAACACCAGGTTCGTGCGGTCACCCAGCGCGGTCTCGCTGTCGGGCAGCGTCTCCGGGTCCTTGGGCACCGGCGCGCTCTCCCCGGTCAGCGCCGCCTCCTGCACCTCCAGCGTCGCCGAGGACAGAATCCGCCCGTCGGCCGGGACCACGTCGCCGGCCTCCAGCAAGACGATGTCGCCCGGCACCAGCCTGGTCGACTCGATCTGCTCGACCTGGCCGGAGCGCCGCACCCGCGCGTGCGGCACCTGCAGCTTCGCCAGCGCCTCCACGCTGGCCCGGGCCTTCAGCTCCTGGTTGGTGCCCATCACCACGTTGAACAGCACCAGGCCCAGCACCACCAGGGCGGTGGCGATCTGGACGATGGCGAAGCTGGCCGCGACCACGATCAGCAGCATGATGTTCATCGGGTTCATCAGCTGTTCCCGCGCGACTACCCACATGCTCGGCGGCGGCTCGGTCGGCAGCTCGTTCGGCCCGTACTCCGCCTGCCGCCGTTCCACCTCCGCGACCGTCAGCCCGGCGTCCGCGTCGACGCCCAGCTGCGCCGTGACGTCCTGCGCCGACAGCGCGTACCAGGTAAGGCCGCCGCCGGCGGGCTGCTCGATGGTAGTGGTAGCAGTCATTTCAGCTCCTCAATGGGCCTAGGGCACGACCTGGACAGGCACCGGGCTGCTGGGGCGGCTCCGTTTCCACCCGTAGTCCAGGCCGATGCTGAGCGCGACAATGGCCACCAGCGTCACGATCGAGGCGGGCTCGTGGATGAGGGTGGTGAACACGAACGTCACGAAGACCGCGCCGGCCGCGACGATGGCCAGGACGAGCATCGGGAGGTTGGCCCCGGTCTCGGAACGGATCCGCAGGTGGGCCGCGGTGATCATGGTGAAGATCACGAGAGCCACCGCGCTCCCGATCGACGCGATCGAGTCCAGCTTGAACACCACGGCCAAGACCAGGCAGACCGCCGCCTGGACCAGCAGCCCGGCCGAGGCCCGCCCGCCGAGCTTGCGCGCCATCAGCGGCGGGAACTGGCCCGTTTCCGCCAGCCGCTCGGACAGCCCCTGGGCCGGGTACAGGCCCGCGTTGGTGGCTCCGGCGGTGGCGAACAGCGCGGTGACGGTCATCAGCCAGTAGCCCGCCCGGCCCAGCGTGGGTTCGGCGGCCACCGCGAGCGCGGTTCCTCCCGAGGAGATGACCTTGTCCACCGTGAGCGTGCCGAACACGCCCCAGCGCGATGGCCACGTAGATGACGGTGGCGATGGCCAGCGCCAGGTACATGGCCCGGGGCAGCTGACGCGCGGGCTTGGCCAGGTCCTTGGCCGTGAACGTGATGATGCCGAAGCCGAGGAAGGCGAAGAAGGTCAGCGCCACGGACGAGATGATGTCCTGGAACGGCGGGTACTTCGACGGCGCCAGCAGCGACGGGGTCATGTTCACGAGCGTGACCACCGCGAAGACCGACAAGATCCCCAGCACGACGTAGACGATCACCGTCTGGGCGTTCGCCACCAGGCTGGACCCGACGATGTTCACCCCGGTCATCACCACGATGATCAGCGCCGCGAAGACCTTGATCCAGACCTGGTTCCCCTCGGCGAACGTCGAGGCGGCATAGCTCCCGAACGACACCGCCACCATCGCCGTCACGATCGCGTTGGCCGAGTACGTCAGCCACGCGGTGACCCCGGTGAAATGGCCATTGCCGGTCGCCTTGGCCACGTACTCCAGCAGGCCCCCGGCCGACGGGTACCGGGCGCCCAGCTTCGCGAACGAGTAGCCCTGCAGCACCGCGACGAAGCCCGCGATGAGGAACGACAGCCACACCGCCGCCCCGGCCACCTCCCCGGCGGCGCCCAGCAGCGCGAATATCCCCGCCCCCACCATCGCCCCGACACCGATGAACGCGGCCTGGCGCACCGTCAGGTACTTCTTGCCGGCCTCATCGGTCTTATCCGCCGGTGACGGTTCGGCTGCTTCGGTCGTAGCCATCGCCGCTGCGCCTCCTACTCTGTCGCTAAGGAGCCAGGCACCGCTTCGGCGGGTGCATCATGCTTGATCACGTTCGTGCCGGCTGTCCCCGCGACGATCCCGGCAATGTCGGCCAGCGAGCCGATCGCCGCCCGTCCGCCGGTCTTGGCCACGAAGCGGGCCGCGGCCTCGACCTTCGGGCCCATGGACCCAGCCGCGAACTCGTAGCCGGCCAGTTCCTCCGGCGTCACCCGGCCGAGCCGCCGCTGATCCGGGCTGCCCCAGTTCAGGTAGACCCCGTCCACGTCGGTGGCCATGACCAACAGGTCCGCGTTCACGTCCCCGGCCAGCAGTTCGCTGGCCAGGTCCTTGTCGATGACCGCCTCGACGCCCACCAGGGCACCCGGACCCGACGACGGAAGCATCGTGGGGATGCCCCCGCCTCCCGCGCAAATGACTACGGCTCCCCGCTCCAGCAGCCAGCTGATCGGCTGGATCTCCACGATCCGCCGCGGCTCGGGAGATGGCACCACCCGGCGCCAGGCCGACCCGTCCTGCCGGAACGCCCAGCCCTTCTTGGCGGCCAGCGCGTCGGCCGCGTCCTTGTGGTAGACCGGTCCGACGAACTTCGTCGGGCGCGCGAATGCCGGGTCACCCGGATCGACGACGATCATGGTGAGCAGGGTGGCCACCTGCTGCTCCGGCGGCAGAATGCTCCGCAGTTCCTGCTGGATCAGGTAGCCGATCATGCCCTGGGTGCCCGCGTCCAGGACGTCCAGCGGGTACGGCTCGGCGCTTGCGTACGCTTCGGCCTGCAGCGACAGCAGGCCCACCTGCGGGCCGTTGCCATGCACGATCACGATGCTGTGCCCGGCGGCCAGCGGCGCGATCGCTTCCGCGGCGATCTTGATGTTCTGCCGCTGGACCTCAGTGGTCATGGGGTCACCGCGTCGCAGCAGCGCATTGCCGCCCAGGGCGATCACCATCCGCATCTGCCAGCCT
>DAIOWL010000285.1:0-1264 GCA_036758545.1 Streptosporangiaceae bacterium
TCGCATTCATCGTCCACTGGGCCGGCGGCGGAGCCCTGAATCTGCGGCTCGGACACTTCGACCTGAACGTCGGCTTCACCTAATCGGCAGCGCGCCGTTAGCCGAGGGAGAAACCAGGGTCGTTCGGTCTGAAAGATCTTTTTCCGAACGGACGGTGGCGCGTGCGTGCGTGCAGGCCACTGCGCCCGCCGCCGGGCGAGTTCCCTCGTCTAGGCTGCGGTCGTGCCGGTTCTGATCGCGATGTGCGGGCTGCCGTTCTCAGGTAAGTCCGTCCTGGCTGAGGCGCTGAGCCGGGAGCTGCGCATCAGGCTGCTCTCCTACGACCACGGAATCTATCCGGTCCACAGCCGCTCAGCGCCGGCCGGCTCGTCGGTGGCCGGCGAGTACGACTTCGTCCAGGCCATCGCCCGCCGGGAGATAGGCACGATCCTGGCCCGCGGAGAATCCCTGATCTATGACGACCTGCTGCTCGAACGCGACCACCGCAGGAAGCTCGCCGCCGTCGCGAAAGCGCACTGGGCCGATCTCGTGCTCGTCTACCTCGACACGCCGCTGCCGGTCATTGAAGAGCGCCGCGCGGCGAACTCGGGGACGCGGAGACGGACCAGCATCCCCGAGGCCGACATGCGGCTGGACGTATCTCTCCTCGAGCCGCCGCAGGATGCCGAACGGGCCATCTACGTCAGCCCGGACGACGTCCTGCCGGAGATCCTGGCCAGGGTTAACGCTCGCCTCACGGGACGCTGAGCTCATTCCGGGACGCCATCTCACGGGACGGCCCCGGTTGCCGTCTACCGGGTGCGCCCGCCGGAAGGGCGCAGCTGATACTCACGGCAAGAAAGGGGACGATTCATGTCGATCGAGGAGAACAAGGCGGTCGTGGGCAAGTGGTTCACGGAGTTCTGGGGCAAGGACTTCAACCCGGACGTCATCGACGAGCTCGCCGCCCCGGACATCCGGTTCGAGTACTCGCTGCACGCGCCGCTGCGCGGCCGGGACGCGGTCCGCGCGTTCGCCGGGAAGTTCCGGGCCGCGTTCCCGGACCTGAACTTCTGGGGCACCGCCGACCTGATCGCCGAGGGCGACTACGTGGTCGGCCAGTGGGAAGGCGGCGGCACCCACACCGGCGAGGCATTCGACGACATGCCGGTCGGCGCCCTCCCGGCGAACACCGGGAAGACCATGCGGTTCACCGGCACCACCGTCCTGAAGGTCGAGAACGGCCTCATCACCGAGGAGGTCGGCCTCGACGACGGCGTCACGG
>DAIOWL010000285.1:1364-8046 GCA_036758545.1 Streptosporangiaceae bacterium
CCGCATTCGCCCGCCGGTGGGAGGACCAGGGGCGGATCGTGCTCGACGTCGTCACCTGGCCGGAAGAGGCCGCGTCCTGGCTGCGTCAGGCTTCCCGGTTCGCCGCCGCGGACCCGGACCTATGGGTCATGGCGGGTCCCCCGGGCGGGTGGGCTCAGATGACCCGCCGACTGCTGTGGTCGACGCCCTGGGAGCCGGGGCGCACCATCGCGTTCGCCGCGCTCGGCACCGAGCGCGTCGTCGGGCTCGTCGGCGCCGACAACCTGTCCGGCCTGACCGGCGCCACCGCCCACGGAGGCACCTGGGCCGTCCGCGACGGCCAGCTGATCAGGCCGCGTCGTGGAAGACCAGGCCGAGCGTGTGCCGCTGGCCTGACCTGATCGCGGACACTCCGTGGCGGACCGGGGCGGCTGACCATCCTCGTGCCGAACGGACGGGCCTGTCCCTGGTCGTGAACAGGTACCCGTGACCGTTCGGCAGGAGCGTGGCGGTGCCGCGAGACTGCGCTCGCGGCCGCTGCTCGAGGAGCAGGAACTCGCCCCCGGTGTGATCGACCCCGGGTTCGTTCAGGTTGACGACGACCTGCAACGGGAAGACGAGGTCACCGTAGAGGTCGCGGTGCAGCGCGTTCCAGTCTCCCTGGCCGTAGCGCAGCAGGATGGCCGTTGACTTAGCCTGACCGGCGTCGTGACACATCCGCAGCCATTCGTCCAGCGTGTCAGGCCACGGGGCGGGACGGCCGAGTCGGGCCCACCAGTCGCGGGCTATGGGCAGCAGCCGGGGGTAGAGCGCCTGCTTGAGCCGCTCGATCGGCTCCGGGTACGGGGCCCTGAAGTACCTGTACTCCCCTTCGCCGAAGCGGTGGCGGCCCATGTTGATCGTGGAACGGAACAACCCGTCGTCGGTGTACAAGGAGCGGATCCGGGCGGTTTCCCCGGCCGTGAGCAGCTGCGGCAGCAGCGCGCCGCCGTACTCGTCGAGCTCTGCTGTGATGGCGTCCCAGTCGCCGGCGTCGACTCGCTGCCGCCACGGGTCGGCGCTCTGCAGATTCCTCTTGTCACGAACTGCGGTACTCATGCTGCTGCCTCCAGGTTCAGGAGCGTGGTCTTGGCGGCAGGCCCGCCGACGTAGCCGCCCTGGGTGCCGTCGCTGCGCAGTACCCGGTGGCAGGGCAGCACGACGGGCAGCGGGTTGGTAGCGCAGGCCGTGCCGACCGCCCGTACCGCCCTCGGACGGCCGACGAGCTCGGCCACCTGCCGGTAGCTGCGCGTCTGCCCGTACACGATCGACGGCAGGTGCTGCTGCACCAGCAGCCGGAAGCCCGTGGACAGCGACAAGTCCAGCGGAATGCCGAAGCTGCGCCGGCGCCCGCCGAAGTACTCCTCCAGCTCCCGGGCCACCGCGTCCAGCCTCCCCGGCGAGCGCAGCATCCGCGGGCTGATCCGGCCCGCCAGTGCCTCCAGCACCCGGTCGTGGTCCTCGACGTCGTAAGCGACGCGCACGAGTCCGCGGGGCGTGGCGGCCAGCAGCAGCGTGCCGACGGGAGAGTCGACGGTACGGTACGCGACGTCGAGCAGGCCTTCGCTTTCGGCAGCATGCTCGAGCCTGCGGTGCAGCCGCGTCAGCGTGTCGTCGTCGGTGGGTGTCGTGAAGAGGTCGTCGAGTTCGTTCATGATGGGACTCCGCCCGGGTAGTTCTTCCGCAGGTTCTTGATGCCGTCGGCGGCGGCCCTGCGCGCCGCCTCGCTGGTACCGCCGAGGATCTGCGCGATCTCGGCGTAGGGCAGGCCCGCGACGTAGTGGTAGGCGATGGCCTGGCGCTGCTTGTCGGGCAGCGCCCGCACCGCCTGCCACAGATCGTCGTCAGCTGGGCCCGGGACGCCGAGGCCGGTCTGCTCCTCGGGGAGTTTCCCGGCCGGGACGGGGGCCCGGCCACGGGCTCGCAGCACGTCGATGGCCTTGCGGTGCGCGATCGTGACCAGCCACGCCTCGACGTTCGCGGTCTCCGGCAGGTCTGGATAGGCCCGCATCGCCGCCAGGAACGTCTCGGACCAGGCGTCGTCGGCGTCATGGCGGCCAAGCAGCACACGGCAGACACGCAGCACGGTGCCGCCGTGCTCCGTGACGGCCTTCTCGAACGGCTGCTTGGTATTCATGCCCTGAAGACGCTCTCCCGCCGCGAAACGTGAGATCTCCGGTCAGAATCCCGGTAACGGGGTTGCTGGCGGATGCCGACGGCAAAGTCCCCGCTGCCGGACGCACTGGATCCGGGGTTTCACTGCGCTAGAACGCAGTGGATCCGGGGTTTCATGCCGTTCCGGCTGGCCCGGACCCGGCCCTTTAGCGGCATGTTGCTGGAGCTGCTTGCGGCGCTCGGGGCCGGGCGCGAGGAATCTTCATGCCAGCCAGGCCTCCTCGAGGGCTGCGGATAGCGACCGGAGGGCGGCCACGGCATCGGCCAGGGGCTGCTCGCCGAGGGTCTTGACCAGCTGGCTGGCCGCCGCGGCGTGCCCCGGGCCGATCCGCGCGATCGCGTCGCGGCCCTGTTCGGTCGGGGTGAGGAGCTTGGCCCGGCGGTGCGCCGGGTTGGGAAGATACCGGGCCAGCCCGCGTTCGGCCAGGATGTCCGCGACACGCTGCACGCTCTGCCGGGTGATGCCCATGTCCCGCGCGATGCCGGCTACGGTCAGCGGCTCCCCCAG
Source organism: Streptosporangiaceae bacterium (assembly GCA_036758545.1). Taxonomy (GTDB): domain Bacteria; phylum Actinomycetota; class Actinomycetes; order Streptosporangiales; family Streptosporangiaceae; genus Palsa-504. The sequence continues at coordinate 4,066 of DAIOWL010000285.1, forward strand.
CACCGCGCCGAGCACCTGCCACCACGCTGCGGTCAGCCCGGCCGGCCGGGCCAGTTCCTCGGCAAGGGCGAGAAACTGCCCGTTCAGCCTGAACGTCGTGATCGCCGCCGCGGACAGCAGTTCCTGCTCGCGACGCGTCATGCCGGCCCGCCCGCCGGCACCGCCATCAGCTCGTAGAACCCGACCGGATCGCGGTCCCCGTAGAGCTTGAACCAGGACGCGGCCACCTCGTCCGTGTAGACCGCCAGCCGCTCGAAGATCGCCCGGGCGAAGTGGACCGGCGCCACGCCGCTGGCGGTGATCAGGTCCGCGTCCACCACCGCGGGCTCGGCGACGAACCGGTCGCCGCCGGCATATCCGGTGAGCGCGAGAAACTCAGCCGCGTTGCTGGTGTGCGCGCGGTCGTCAAGCAGCCCTTCCAGGGCGAGCCCGAACGTCGCGCCGCAGATCGCGGCGACGGGCACGCCGGCCGCCAGGAACTGCCGCGCGGCGGCGCGGAAGCCGGCCATCGCGTCCTCGCCCCACGTGTCGCCGCCCGCCAGGATCAGCATCGCGCTGTCCTCGGGACGGAGCTCATCCAGCGCGATGTCGGGCATGATGCGCATGCCGCCCATCGTGGTGATCGGCTCCCGTGTCGGGCCCACGGTGGTGATCGAGTAGCGGCCTGGCTCGCGCTGCCAGCTGCGCCTGCGGATGTGCGCGGTCGCGTAGCCGACCTCCCAGTCGGCGAAGGTGTCGAACACTGCCACATGCACCGTTGACGAAGTCATGACAGCATTCTGTCAAATGGACAGAATGCTGTCAATCGGCCAGGGTCCGAGGCGGGATCTCGGTGTTGGGGTCAGGTGGAATCTAGGTGCTGGGCTCGGGCGGGATCTCGGTGTTGGAGTAGTAGGCGGCCTGGAAGGGGAAGGCGCTGCTGACCCAGTGCCGCAGCGCCTGGTAAAGCTCGTGGTAGTACCCCTGCTGGTAGGCGGCAGGGGTGACCCACCAGCTGACGTCGACGTCGTAGCGCAGCAGGTCGGCCGTTAGCGGCGTGCGTCCCCCGAGCGGGTACAGGTAGCAGCATCCGAGGTACTGCCCGCTGGCGTCGTAGACCGCGTAGGTGAACGAGCCGCCGTCCCGGAACTCGCATTCGTGCCAGACCAGGTCGACGAAGTTGTAGTCGGCGGTGACCGGGCCGGTGGGCCAGCCTCCGCCGCGGGTGCGCCGGATGATGTCGAGGCTGGCGTTGATTCCGCGGACGTCCTCGTCGAGATCGGCACGGCTGATCGCGTGCGCGCGAATGTCGTGGTAGCTCAGCTCTCGCGGAGCGATGTAGCCATCCGGCACCTGCAGGCGTTTCACGAGCCCGTGATAATCCATGACACCTTCTCATCTCGTGACGACGTAGAGGGTCAGCGGCAGCGCGACGATCAGCGCGCAGATGCCGAAGTTGACCGTCTTATAGCTGAGGAATACGGCGGCGAATTCGCGGAGCATGGCGCTCGGCCAGTAGTAGCCCGCGGTCCGCGCCCCCGTGACCTGGCCGTTGACCCCGAGGCGGCGGGCGACGATGGCGGTCCGGAACACATGGTAGTTACTGGTCACGATGATGCACCGGTAGCCGGGCCGGGACCGTTCCATGATCGCCTGGCTGAACGTCAGGTTCTCCTCGGTCGTGCGGGACTGGTCCTCCCGCACGACGTGATCCTCGGGCACCCCGCGCCCGGTCAGGTAGCGGGCCATGGCCTCCGCCTCGGAGACACGCTCGTCGCTGCCCTGGCCGCCGGAGACGATCAGCACGGGGCTGGTCCTGCGGCGCCCGGCCGTCGTCTGGTACACCCGCCGGGCCCGTTCCAGTCTGCTCGCCAGCAGCGGCGGGACCTGGTCGCCATCGTTCAGGCCGGCGCCGAGAACCATGACGAAGTCGGCGCGCCGCAGCCCCGTTATCCGGCTGTAGACGAACGCGTAGATCACGTACGACACCAGCAGGAACGAGATGTAGCCGGACAGCAGGGCGATGATCACGAAGGACACCGTCAGGTCCGGGGACCGGGCGAGGAACGTCGCGATCATCAGCCCGAGAAGCCCGAAGATGCCCAGGCCGGCCAGCAGGGACAGCAAGTTGGCGGGACGGATGCCTTCCCGGCGGACCATCGTGATGCCGTTCAGCACCAGATAGCTCGCCACCAGAACCGGCCCGAACGCCACCAGCAGGCCCAGGGCCAGCGCCAGGAGCCGGGCTACCGGCCCGGTGGCTTCGATTAGCCGGTGAGCCGCGGCCAGCGCGGCCAGGGCGAGGCCCGAGCCGAGCAAGACGGCGTTGCTGAAGCTGCGGGGATCGCGCAGCACACCCGCCACGAACAGGATCAGGGCCGCCGCGGCGAGGTAGACGGGGAGCACCCTCACCAGGATATGGAGTGCCGTTGCGTCGGCGCGAAGGACAGACCGTTCGGGATAATTATTCTCACAACGTGCTTCCGGCTCATTTGGCCCATGGAATTCGGATGTGATTGGACCTAGGTCGCAGGCCAATCCGGCCGTAGCGTGGGCGTATCGCGCTTACGGGAGGAAAGTTATGCGCAACATGACCTTCGAGCCTGCCCGGCCGCTCGACACCGACGGCATGCCGTGGATCCCGACCGGCCCGGGCAAGTCGTTCCGCCCGCTGCGCTTCGCCGCGGACGGCTGGTCCGAGCTGATGCGGCTCGAGCCGGGCAGCGCGGTCGCGGTGCACCGCCATACCGGCGATGTCCATGCCTTCAACCTCGCCGGGACCCGTGAGATCTTCGGGACCGGCGAGCGCGTCGGGCCCGGCAACTACGTCTACGAGCCCGCGGGCACCCTCGACGGGTGGGGGGCCGTCGGCGACGAGCCTTGCGTGGTGTACATCAAGGTCGCCGGCACCATCGAGTACCTCGGCGACGACGGCCAGGTCATCGAGTCCGTGAATGCGGAAACCCAGCGCGCGGTGTACCTGGCCTGGTGCCGGGAGCACCGCGTGCAGCCGGCCGTGCAGATCAGCGGCTGACCCGGCTAGCGAGCCCGACCACGGGCGAGCCCCGACCACAGGAAGGACACTGCCATGAACGATGCCGTCCGCTCGATGCTCGCCATGTGCGCATCGAACTCCGATCCGGCCAGCCTGACCAGCCAGACCATCCCCATCCCCGATCCGGGGCCGGGGGAACTGCTCGTGCAGGTGTGCGCCACCGCGATCACGGCCGACGAGCTGACCTGGCCGGAGAGCTGGCCCGCCATCCCGTGCCATGACCTGTCCGGGGTGGTGTCGGCCGCGGGCCCGGGGGCCGACGGCTGGCGACCCGGCGACGAGGTCTACGGCCTGGTCGCTTTCGACCGGCCCGGCGCGGCCGCCGAGTACGTCACCGCCCCCGCCGCCGATCTGGCCCGCAAGCCCGCCTCGATCGATCATCTGGCGGCCGCCGCCGTTCCGCTCGGCGCGCTGACCGCCTGGCAGGCGCTGCACCAGCACGCCCAGCTGGCGCCCGGGCAGCATGTCCTGGTCCACGGCGGCGCTGGCGGCGTCGGCGCCTACGTCACTCAGCTCGCGGCCCAGCACGGCGCCCGGGTGACCGCTACCGCGTCCGCGCGGGACCGGGACTTCGTCACCGGGCTCGGCGCCGATGAGGTCCTCGACTACTCCGGCAGGTTCGAGGACCACGTCCGCGACGTAGACGTGGTGGTCGACCCGGTGGGCGGAGCCACCACCGAACGGTCGTGGCAGGTGCTGCGCAGCGGCGGGATCCTGGTCGACATCGCGGAAGAGCCAGACCAGGCCAAGGGCGGCCGCGACGACGTCCGCAGCGTGTTCTTCGTGGTCAGCCCCGACGGCGGCCAGCTGCGCGAACGGGCCAGCCTGATCGACGCGGGGCAGCTGCGCCCGGTCGCCTCTACCGTCTTCGAGCTTAAGTCCCTGGCCGAGGCGTTCGGCGCCCAGCGCGGCAGCCGGCCTCCGGGCAAGGTGATCATCAACGTCGG
>DAIOWL010000286.1:0-8046 GCA_036758545.1 Streptosporangiaceae bacterium
CCCTTGTCGGTGAGCTCCTGCTCGAGCCGGTCGAGGCCGCGGGTGGCGGCCAGGAGCCGGCCCCGGTCGGTCACCAGCCAGACATTGTTGTGATCAGCCTCGGCGAAGCGGATCTCGCGGGGGGAGAGCAGGACCCAGCGGTCGTCCCGGGTGGCGACCACCCGGTCCGGGAACGGGCGAGGCGGAGCCCGGTGATGAGCGGAGCCGCGTTCCGGCTCGTCCTCGGGAACCCCGGTGCCGGGACCGTCGGCCGACCCGAACGCGAGCAGCGCCCCGATCACCTGAGGCCCGGTGAAGACCGGCCGCACCGCGACCGGGATGGGCGTGCCGAGGAAGGGCACGTAGACCTGCGTTGACCCGCTCCAGCCAGGATCCTGGCGGGCGCGCTCGGTCACCCGGCGGGCCAGCCGCGGCAGGGCGGGGAGCTGCGGGGTCCACCGCTGGGCCGGAGCGTACGCCGGGGTGTCGGCCGGGGTGCCCATCAGCGCGGCGGCCTCGCTGTTGGCCAGCACGACATTCCCGGCCGGGTCGACCGCGGCGAGCGGGGTAGCGGGCGCCATCCGGGCATCGGCGAAGGCGGCAGCCAGCAGGGTGCCACTATGGTGCGCCCGCTGCCGGAGCTTGGCCTCGGTGGCCGCGGCGACCCGGCGCAGCCACGGCAGCACGGCGTCCGGCAGCGGCGTCTTCCAGCATGAGACGTTGAGCACCGCCAGAGGGTCGTGGGTGACGACGTTGCGGACGGCGACGCCCGCGCACCGCCACGCCTGGAACCCGCGGCACCAGTGCTCTGGGCCCCTGACCATGACCGGACGGTGGCTCTCCAGGGCGGTCCCCATGCCGTTGGTGCCGGTGGCCCATTCCGACCAGGTCGACCACGTGGCCAGGTTGCTGTCCGCCGCGAGGCGGAGAATCCGCCTGCTGCCCCAGGAGGCCAGGATCCGGCCCTCGGAGTCGGCCACCGTGACCAGGCCGTCGAAGCCGTCGAGCTCCGCCGCGGCGCAGGTGGCCAGGCCGCCGAGTTCGGCGAACACCACGTCGTGCTCGATCGAGTGCTCGCTGACCTCCGCCGCCGCGGGCGCCCGTTCCAGGCCAGGGTCCACCGCGTACTCCTCGCGGCACCGGTACCACGACATCAGGATCTCGGGGCGGACCCCGTGCACCGTGTCCGCCCCGGCGGCGAAGCGTTCCCTGGCCGCCATGATCTTCTTGAGGCTCTCGCCCGAGAGCGCGGTACCGCTCGTCGCGATGCAGGCGCCTTTCGGCTGACCTTTTGCGCCGTTCATCCCATCTCCCTTGGGCCGCCGGGAGAAGCGTCCCAGGATCGGTTAGCAGGCGCACCGAGGACTTTTATTCAGTTACGTCGCGCCTTCGCCTAGTAGCCAGGCTAGCCGCCTGCAACATGTGTTCCAAGGGCGGAAGCGGCACAAGGTGGCAGAAATGGGGTGACGCGGGCGTGCGGGCGGTGGTCTACCGGAAGCCTTTCGAGGTCGCGGTGGAAGAGGTGCCCGACCCGCGCATCGAGCAGCCCAACGACGTGATCGTGCGGATCACCTCGGCCTGCATCTGCGGGTCCGATCTGCACATGTACGAGGGCCGGACCGCCGCGGAACCGGGCATCGTGTTCGGCCACGAGAACCTCGGCATCATCGAGGAGGTGGGCGGCGGCGTCACCGGCCTCGAGGAAGGCGACCGCGTGGTGATGCCGTTCAACGTAGCCTGCGGCTTCTGCAAGAACTGCCAGGCGGGCTTCACCGGCTTCTGCCTCACGGTCAACCCGTCGGGCTTCGCGGGCGGGGCGTACGGCTACGTTGCGATGGGACCGTATCCCGGCGGGCAGGCGGAGTACCTGCGGGTCCCGTACGCCGACTTCAACTGCCTGCCGCTGCCCGCGGGCACCGAGCGCGAGGCCGACTACGCGCTGCTCGCCGACATCTTCCCCACCGGGTACCACGGCTGCGAGCTGGCCGGTGTCGCGCCGGGGGAGACCGTCGCCGTCTACGGCGCCGGGCCTGTCGGCCTGATGGCCGCCTACTCCGCGCTGCTCCGCGGGGCGTCGCGGGTCTTCGTGGTCGACCGGGTCCCCGAACGGCTGGCCAAGGCGCGCGAGATCGGCGCGGTCGCCGTCGACTTCTCCGCGGGCGACCCGGTGCAGCAGATCAAGGAGCAGACCGGCGGCGAGGGCACTGACAAGGGCGTCGACGCGGTCGGTTACCAGGCCGCCAGCCAGGCCGGCGGCGGCGAGGAGCCGGCCGCGGTGCTCAACCAGCTGGTGCAGACGGTCCGCCCGACCGGCGCGCTCGGCGTACCCGGCCTCTACGTCCCCTCCGACCCGGGCGGGGTGGACGAGAACGCCAGGAAGGGCATGCTGCTCGTCGCGATCGGCAGGCTGTTCGAGAAGGGCCTGCGCCTGGGGGCCGGGCAGGCCAACGTCAAGCGCTATAACCGCCAGCTGCGGGACATGATCACCGACGGCCGGGCCCGGCCCAGCTTCGTCGTGTCCCACGTGCTGCCGCTCGACGAGGCTCCGGCCGCTTACCAGAAGTTCGACCAGCGCGTGGATGGCTACACGAAGGTCATTCTCAGACCCCAGGACTACGTATTTGGAGGTGAAGTCGATGGCGACCCCCACCGGTGATCGATCCGCTTTGCTCAGCGAGATCGGGCTCGACCACCAGAACAAGGCCGGGATCGGCCGACTGCTCACAACCGGGAACATCGGGCGCGCCGAGGAGGGGTCCGACGGCCGCATGCACGGCCGGGTCAGGATCGGCCCCGACGAGCTGGCCTGGGATCCCGCGGTCCTGGTCATGCCGCACGGCGGCACGCTCGAGCTCGAGCTGGTCAACGACGACCTGAACACCCACTGCGCGCTGCTGCCGAGCAACGGTGACAGCCAGTTCATCTGGCTGGTGAACCACTCGCGGGGCACGGCAACTCTCAGCCTCGACGGCCCGGGCTGCTACTGGTACAGCTCGCCCACCGGCAACGACGAAGGCCGCGGCCTGACCGGCGCGATCGTCGTGCTGGGGGACGCGCCGCCGGAGGCGCGCCTGGACCGCCCGGCGCAGCCCCGGCCGTAGACCGGCTGCCCGGACCCGCCACGACCGCGTAAGGAGCTTCAGATGACAGATACGGCCGAACCATATGTAGACGCAGGACATGCCGTCGACCAGGTGTCCTTGACGTTCGTGACCGGCAGCGCGCCGGCGGTGGCCCAGAACGTCACCTACGAGCGCATCCTGGGCGCCCGTTCGGAGCCGCACAACTGGCTCACCTACTACGGCGCCTACGACGGGCAGCGGTACAGCCCGCTGGAGCAGATCAACACGGAGAACGTCCGGCGCCTCAAGCCCGCGTGGGTGTTCCAGGCCGGCTCGACCGGCCTGCAGGCGGGTGCCACGACCTACGCGTTCGAGGCCGCGCCGATCATCGTCGACGGAGTCATGTACGTCACCGGCTGGGACGGCTGGGCCTGGGCCCTCGACGCCGCGACCGGCCAGGAACTGTGGCGGTACAAGCACGCCATCCCGTTCGACGTCTCGCTGTGCTGCGGCAACGTCAACCGCGGGGTGGCCGTGGCGAAGGGGAAGGTCTTCTACGTCACCCAGAACGCCCACGTGATCGCGCTGGACGCCGTCACCGGCAAGTGCCTCTGGGACAAGACATACGGCGACGTGCGGGCCGGGGAGAGCGCCACGGTCGCGCCGCTGATCATCAAGGACAAGGTCATCGTCGGCAGCTCCGGCGGGGAGTTCGGGGTGCGCGGTCACCTCGACGCCTTCGACCTCGAGACCGGCGAGCACGCCTGGCGCTGCTACACGGTCCCCAAGCCCGGTGAGCCCGGATCCGAGACCTGGCCAGCCGACGGCGAGGCCTGGACGCGGGGCGGGGCCAACTGCTGGCTCACCGGCACCTACGACCCGGAGCTCAACCTGCTGTACGTGGGGACCGGCAACCCGGCACCGGACTTCGACGGAGAGGTGCGGATGGGCGACAACCTGTTCACCGACAGCGTTGTCGCGGTCGACCCCGACGTGGGCCAGATCCGCTGGCACTACCAGTACAACCCGCACGACGTGTGGGACTACGACAGCATCTCCGAGCACATCCTGTTCGACCTCGACGGGCGCAAGGTGATGGCCCACTTCGACAAGAACGGGTACTGCTTCATCCTGGACCGGACGAACGGCGAACTGATCCGGGTGTTCCCGTTCGTCGACCGGATCACCTGGGGCGAGATCACCGCCGACGGCACGGTCACGCCCAAGGTGTACCCCGAGAAGGAGGGGGAGCCGGTCCACTTCTGGCCCGGACCGGCCGGCGGCAAGGAGTGGACGCACGCGGCCTACAGCCCGCGGACCGGGCTGCTGTACTGCCCGGTGCAGGACGTCGGCGCGACGGCCACCCGGCGGCGGCGCGAGTTCAAGGAAGGCATCCCGTACTGGGGCGCGGGCGTCGCGGTGGACAGCGACGACATGGCCGGGTCGGTGAGCGCCTTCGATCCGGCCACCGGCCGGGAGGCGTGGCGCTGGCGCAATGACGTGCCGATGTGCGCGTCGGTGCTGGCCACGGCAGGCGACGTCGTGTTCGCCGGCGAGCCGAGCGGGGAGTTCAACGCCCTGGACGCCCGCACCGGGGAGCTCTTGTGGCACTTCCAGTGCGGGAGCGGGCACCACAGCAGCCCGACCAGCTACAGCATCGACGGACGGCAGTACATCGCCGTGCCGACCGGATGGGGCGGCTGGGTCGAAGGGTTCGTGCCCGGGATGCTCGGCGCACCGCACGGGGCGGCCCTGTTCGCCTTCGCGCTGCCGGAATAACGAAAGGAGGTGACAGCTATGGACCGGGACAGCTACTACCCCCGTCCGCACGGACATGAATGGGAGACGCCCGGCTTCGAGGAGATCCGGGTGTCCGCCGAGGCGACCGCCTACATGGGCGTCAAGGACGAGTGGGATTAGGAGGAGGACGGCGGAACGGCATGTGGGCGCGGGTGCTCGGATCGGCAGCGGGAGGAGGCTTCCCGCAGTGGAACTGCACCTGCCCCCCGTGCCGTTCGGTGCGAGACGGGTCCCGGCCAGCTCGGCCGCGCACCCAGTCATCGATCGCGGTGAGCCCCGACGGCCGGCGCTGGTTCCTGTTCAACGCCTCACCCGACGTCGGTGCCCAGCTCGCGTCCTTCCCGGCCCTGTACCCCGCCAGCGGCCCGGACGGCGGCCGTGAGGTCCCGCTGGAGGCCGTGCTGCTCACCGACGCCGAACTCGACCACACGCTCGGCCTGCTGCTCCTTCGCGAAGGGAGCGGCCTGGTGCTGCACGCCACCGAGGCGGTGCACGACACGCTTCGCGACGGGACCTCGCTGCTCCGCACGCTGGCCGCCTACTGCCCGGTCCAGTGGCGGCCGGTGGTGCCGGGGACCCCCGTGCCGCTAGCGGAGGGCCTGTCCTGCCGGGCCTTCGACGTGCCCACCACGAAGCAGGCGCGTTTCGGGCCGACGGACGCGATCGGACGCGTGGTGGGCTACCGGCTCACCGACGAGCGCAGCGGCCGGGCCCTGGTCTACCTGCCCTGCGTCCAGGAGCTCACCGCCGCGGTGCGGGCCGAACTCGACGACTGTGCCTGCCTGCTCGTCGACGGGACCTGCTGGCGCGACGACGAGCTGATCCGGCTCGGCCTGGCGGGCAAGACGGCGCGGGCGATGGGGCACCTGCCGATCGACGGGCCCGGCGGCAGCCTCGGGCAGCTATCCGCGCTGCCCATCGAGCGCAAGATCTACATCCACATCAACAACACCAACCCGATCTTGCTGGAGGACGCCCCGGAGCGGCGCGTCGTCGAGCGGCACGGCATGGAAGTCGCCGTGGACGGGCTGGAACTGAAGATCTGAGGGCGATGATGACGGTACTGGAAACCGACAGCCTCGTGACCGCGCTGCGCGCGCAATCCCAGCGATACCACGACCGGCATCCGTTCCACCTGGCGATGAACGAGGGCGGCCTGAGCCGCCGGCAGCTTCAGGGCTGGGTCGCCAACCGCTTCTACTACCAGGAGAACCTGCCGCGCAAGGACGCCTCCATCATCGCGAACTGCCCCGACCGCGAGGTACGCCGCCGCTGGATCCAGCGCATCCTCGACCACGACGGCACGGGGGATGCCGACGGCGGCATCGAAGCGTGGCTGCGGCTGGCCGAGGCGGTCGGGCTGACCCGGGCGGAGGTGCTGGACGACCGGCACGTCGTCCCCGGGGTGCGGTTCGCCGTCGACGCCTACATCACCTTCGCGCGCACCCGGCCGTGGACCGAGGCGGTGGCCTCGTCGCTGACCGAGCTGTTCGCGCCGGACCTGATGGCCGAACGGCTCGCCGCCTTCGAGCGCCACTATCCCTGGATCGACCGCCAGGGGCTGGCCTACTTCCGGGCCCGCCTGACCCAGGCCCCGCGCGACTCCGAGCACGCCATGCAGGTGGTGCGGCAGTACTGCCGGACGCCGGATGAGCAGGCGGCCGCCGTGGCCGCGCTGTCCTTCAAGTGCGATGTGCTGTGGAGCATGCTCGACGCCATCGACCGGGCCTATGCAGACCGGTAGCGCCGCCCGGCCCCGCCTGGCGCGGCACGTCCGGCTGACGTTCGACCGGACGCGTGACCGGCACGTGCTGCTGACCCCGGAACAGGTCACCGTGCTCAACGGCACCGGCGCGGCCATCCTCGGCCTGTGCGACGGACGGCGGACGGTGGCCGAGATCGTCGCCGAGCTGCGCGGACGATACGACCGGGTGGACGAGGCGGAGGTCAGGTTCTTCCTCGCCCAGGTCACCGCCACACGATGCCTGGAGGCGGGCGATGGATAGCCCGTTCGGCTTGCTGGCCGAGCTCACCTACGGCTGCCCGCTGCACTGCCCGTACTGCTCCAACCCGCTCGACCTGGACGCGTACGCTGAGGAGCTGACCACGGCGGAATGGCAGCGGGTGCTGGCCGAGGGCAGGGACCTCGGCGTCCTGCAACTCCACCTCTCCGGCGGCGAGCCGCTGCTGCGCCGGGACCTCGACTGCATCGTGCGCACCGCCAGCGACCTGGGCCTGTACACGAACCTCATCACCAGCGGGCTCGGTCTCACGCCCCGCCGCGCGGAGCAACTCCGCGACGCGGGCCTCGACCACATCCAGATCAGCGTCCAGGCCGACGAGCCGGGCCTGTCCGATCGCATCGCGGGCCTGCCCTCGTTTGACCGGAAGATAGCGGCCGCCCGCCTGGTGAAGAAGCTCGGCTGGCCGCTCACGCTGAACGTGGTCCTGCACCGCGGCAACATCGACCGGATCGGCGACCTCCTCGACCTGGCTGCCACCCTGGAGGCCGACCGCGTCGAGCTGGCCAACACCCAGTACTACGGCTGGGCGTTGCGCAACCGCGATGGCCTCCTACCGAGCCGGGCCCAGCTCGAGCGGGCCGAGGCCGTGGTGCGCGCGGCCCGCGCCCGCCTGCGGGAACGGATGGAGATCATCTACGTCCTGCCCGACTACTACAGCCGGTACCCCAAGCCCTGCATGGGCGGCTGGGGCAGGCGGCAGCTCACCGTGGTGCCCAACGGTGACGTCCTGCCGTGCCCGACCGCTCACACCCTGCCGCTGCCGCGGGCCAGCGTGCGCGAGCACTCCCTGGCGTGGATCTGGGAGCGGTCGGCCCTGTTCCAGCGCTTCCGCGGGACGGACTGGATGCCGGAGCCGTGCCGGAGCTGTGACCGCCGCGGGCTCGACTTCGGCGGCTGCCGCTGCCAGGCCTTCCAGCTCACCGGCGACGCCGCCCGCACCGATCCGGTCTGCCATCTCTCGCCCGACCACGCGGTCGTGGCCGGGGCCGTGCGGGCGGCGCAGGCGATGCCCCGGCCGCGCGAGCCGGCGCTCGTTCCCCGGCCTCACCCCAGGGCGACCGACCGGCGGAACTTACCCATCAGGTGCGGCCCGGCTAGCACCGGCTTGTAGCGGGGCCGCTCGCCCGGCTCCAGGCAGGTCGGCAGGCAGGAGACCTCCGCGGACCAGTTGGCGTTCTGGA
>DAIOWL010000287.1:0-8009 GCA_036758545.1 Streptosporangiaceae bacterium
AACATCGCCCTGGCCCAGCGGTGCGCCGGATTCGCCAAGGCGCTGGCGGCCCGGGGCGGCTCGGTCACGACCATCCATGTGAACGGGGCCCAGCTGAACTCGGCGGCGAACGCGATTCAGAACGCTCTGAAGGCCGACCCCACCATCGACGGCGTGCTCACCACCGGCATCCTCGGGTTCTCGGCGGCCGGCGGGGCGCTACAGTCGCTGGGGAAGTTCGGCACGATCAAGCTCGGCACCTTCGATATCTCGACCCAGGACCTGAACGCAGTCAGCAACGGCCAGGCGCTGTTCGTCATCGACCAGCAGCCGTTCCTGGAGGGGTACATGGCGGTTCAGGTCACAGCGTTCGAGGTGCGATACAGCCAGCACCCGTTCGGGCCGATCCTGACCGGGCCGAGCCTGGTGACCAAGGCCAACGTGGCGCAGGTCCAGCAGCTGTACAAGAGCACCGGCATCCCGCTGTTCAACGGCGGCTATCCGCAATGAGCGCCATCCAGAGGGGGCGATCGCGTTGAGCGCAGCAGTTTCACAGCCACTCGCTGCCGGGTTGCGCCTATCGCTGGCGCCGCTGGACTACGCGCTGCTGATCATCTATTTCGTCTTCGTCATCGGGATCGGGTTCGCGCTGCGCCGCCTGGTCCAGACCTCGACGGACTTCTTCCTGTCCGGCCGCTCGCTGCCGACCTGGATCACCGGGATCGCGTTCATCTCGGCCAACCTGGGCGCGATCGAGATCCTCTCCATGGCGGCGAACGGAGCCCAGTACGGCATCAGCACCGTGCACTACTACTGGATCGGCGCGGTGCCGGCCATGGTGTTCCTCGGCGTGGTGATGATGCCGTTCTACTATGGCTCCCGGGTCCGCAGCGTCCCCGAATACCTGCTGCGCCGATTCGATCGCAAGACGCACCTGGTGACCGCCCTCATCTTCGTCCTGGCCTCGGTCCTGATCGCGGGCGTGAACCTGTACGCGCTCGCGTTCGTGCTCGAGTCGCTGCTCGGCATCCCGCTGGCCATCGCCATCATCGCCTCGGCCCTGTTCGTGCTCTCGTACATCCTGCTCGGCGGGCTGTCCAGCGCCATCTACAACGAGGTGATGCAGTTCTTCGTCATCCTGCTCGCCCTGATCCCGGTGATCATCGTGGTGCTGAAGGAGACGGGCGGGATCCACGGCCTGTTCAGCAAGCTGGCCACGCAGGGAGCCTCCTTCACCCATCCGTGGAACGGCACCTCGCTGGGCGGGCACAACCCGTTCGGCGACTGGATCGGCATCGTCTTCGGCCTGGGCTTCTGCCTGTCGTTCGCCTACTGGACCACGAACTTCGCCGAGGTGCAGCGGGGCATGTCGGCCAAGGACGAGTCCTCCGCGCGGCTGACGCCGATCGTCGCGGCCTACCCGAAGGTAATCATCCCGCTGGGCACGGTCATCCCGGGTATGGCCGCGATCCTGCTGATCCCCGGCCTGGGTACCGCCGGCGGCCTGACGTACAACGACGCCATACCGGCGCTGTACAACCAGTATCTGCCCCTTGGCGTGCTCGGGGTGGCGGTGACCGGCCTGCTGGCCGCGTTCATGGCCGGGATGGCCGCCAACGTCTCCTCGTTCAACGCCGTGTGGACCTACGACATCTGGCAGAACTACATCCGCCCCGGCCGCCCGGACCGGTACTACCTGCAGGTGGGCCGCATCACCACGGTGGTCGGCGTCTTCATCGGCATCGGGACCGCATTCCTGGCGGCCGGCTACAGCAACATCGGGAACTACTTCCAGGCTCTCTTCTCGTTCTTCAACGTGCCGATCTTCGTGACGTTCATCTTGGGCATGTTCTGGCGCAAGGCCGGCCGCGGCTCGGGATTCTACGGGCTGATCGTCGGGACGGTGTTCTCGTTCGGCACGTGGCTGCTGTACAAGCAGGGCGTGATCCACTTCCGCAGCGATATCGCCGAGACCCAGTGGGGCGCGATCATCGGGTTCCTCGCCGGCGCGGCCGCCATGGCCATCGCGACCATCTGGGACACTCCGAAGCCCCTGTCCGCGTTGCGCGGCCTGGTCTGGGGATACGAGGTAGAAGACGAGGGAGAGGCCCCCGGGACGGCCGCCCGCGCGCCCAGGTACAAGTCTCCACTGCTGTGGGGCATCGGCGCGCTCATCCTGTGTGTGCTGTTCTACATCTACATTGAGATTGCCTAGGGGTGGTGCAGGTGAGCTCTGCCAGCGGACACGAGGTGCCGGCCAGGGCCGGGGCTGCCACCTCCCGGCGTCGCAGGCCGGATCTCACCCCGGAGGAGGCCAAGATCTGGCGACTGGCCAAGCTCTTCGACCTGCGCTCGTTCATCGGGGCCCTGATGCTCATCTTCGGCATCCTGGTGATCATTCCGGGGTTCCTCGCGAGCCCGGCCACGATCGACAAGGCGGCCGGGATCAACCTGGCGCTGTGGGTCGGCGGCATCATGCTGGCGCTGGCCGCGTTCTTCCTGACCTGGGTGATACTGAGTCCGCCGCCGCCGGTAACCATGGCGGAAATGGAGGCCGCCCGCAAGGCCCGCGAGGAGTTCGGCACCCAGGGTCCGGCCGGGCACTAGGGGTGCTGACCAGGTCTTGCGCGTGCCTAGTTTCCTCGCTGCCTCTGATCTGTGCCATTTCTGCGGCTGGGCTGACGAGTCAAGAGGCGCGCCGCTCACCGTCACCGACGAGGAGATCCCTGGCCAAGGTCATCAATTTCGTCAGGCCGCAATGGAGAAGATCACCGCCCGGCCCTCGCAGCAGGTCGACGGTTACGTTCATGTTGGCCCTCGCAGCAGGTCGACCGTTACATCCGTGTTGGCCTGAAGGGTGATTTGGCGGCCGTTGACGGTTATTGTCTCATGGGAGCCTTTCGGTCCGGCCAGCACGAATGTCGCGGAGGTGTGGTCCGCGGATATCGACACGGTGTTGCCGTGCCATTTGAGCCGGAAGCCCACGGCGTTCCAGTCAGGCGGCAGCCATGGCTTGAAGGTCATCTGGCCGTTCCGGACGCGGAATCCGCCGAATCCGCAGACGATCGTCTGCCAGGTTCCGCCTGCGGAGGCTATGTGGATGCCCTCTTGGGTGTTTCCCTGGTTGTCGAGGAGATCGACGAATGCCGCCCGGCGAAGGTACTGGACGGCGCGGCGGGGGTCGCCGACCTCGATGCCCATGATGGAATGAATCGCCGTGCTGAGCGAGGACTTATGCAGCGTCAGCGGCTCGTAGTATTCGTAGTTGGCGCGCTTGACGTCATCACCGAACTCGTCCGGGAGCACGTAGGTCAGCATCACCACGTCGGCCTGCTTGACCAGGTTGATTCCGGCCAGGTTGTAGTGGTGATAGCCCGGCGGGTACATCGGCATGTCGTTGCTGTCGTGGGCTACCGGAAGGGTCTCCAGCCCGAAGTATCCGTCGAACTGCTCGATCACCCCGTCGTCATTTCGGGTGGGCATGCGGATCTGCTCGGCCCGGGTGAGCCATTGTTCGACCTCATCGGGCTTGAGCCCGATACGTTCGGCCAGCCTGGCCAGTTCGCCGGGGTGGCTGACCGCGAGACCGGCGTAGACGTGCGCGGCCTGCTGCAGGTGCCACCGCACCAGGTAGTTGGTATAGGCGCTGTTGTCGACATGCTCGTGGAACTCGTCGGGGCCGACCACCCGGCTCAGGGCGTACCGCCCGTCCGGCATGGCCTCTAGGCGGCTGGCCCAGAAGCGGCTCGTCTCGAAGAGGATTTCCGCGCCGTAGTCTGTCATCAGCGCGTGGTCGCCGGTTGCCGCGACGTAGGCCATCAGGCCGTACGCGACCGCCGCGGTGACATGGATCTCCTCTTCTCCCATCCAGATCCGGTGGGCGCCGTCCCACGTCCACTTCGGCGTGGTCTCCACCCCGGTGTCGGCGGACTCCCACGCGTAGCGCGCACCGCGGAATCCTCCGGCGCGAGCGTTCTGCCGGGCGCCGTCAAGGGTGTGGTAGCGATACAGCAGCAGGGCACGGGCCGTCTCAGGCTGGGTGTAGATGAAGAACGGGAGCATGAACACCTCGGTGTCCCAGAACGCGTGCCCCCGGTAACGCTCACCCGACAGCGCGTTGGCCCCTATGTTGACGCGCGGATCGGACTCGTTCGCCGCGATCAGCAGCTGGTAGATGTTGAACCGAACGGCGCGGGTCGTGTCGGGATCTCCGTCGATCGTGACGTCGGAATCGGCCCACTTCGCCTGCCATGCTGCACGGTTCTGCTCGCGGCACCTGTCAAATCCAGCCGCGGTGTGGCGACGGAGCTCGTCCAGGCACGCCGGGCGGACGGAGGCCGGTGGCACGTCGCGGGACGTGTAGACGGCTACGAGCTTGTCTACGGTGAGCGTGTCGCCCGCGGCCACCTGCGCGTGTGCCACCTGCTCGACGTATTTGTACCGCTGCTCGACGCTGGGCGCGCCGGCCGACGACACCCTGGTCAGTGCGGCGTACCCGATGGTGATGCCGGTATCGATGGTACGGGTTTCCAGGTAGATGCCGTCGGGGAGGTGCTCCCGGGCTACCTCGTCCAGGTGCCTGGATCTGGCCCACTTGTGCCACTTCATCTGCGGATCGTCCGGCGGCGGCTCGGCGTAGATCGGCCGCCGGTCCAGGTTGTATCCCGTGCCGTCGATGCCACTGCGGACAATTACCGGCGCCGTGTGATTCTCCGGCGTGATCCGGGCCCGCAGGCAGCACAGATGCTGGGCGGCACTGCTGGCGAAATGAACGGTCTCGACCCGGGTCCGGCGGCCCTCGGAATCCTCGAACACGGTGTCGCGGAACACCGCGCCCTCCCGCATGTCCAGTACCCGCCGGTGGCGGACTACTGAGACCGACGTCACGTCCAGCCTGACGCCGTTGACCACGACGGCCAGACTCAGCCAGTCGGGTGTCTTGACCAGGTCGGCGACCGCGGAGTCGTGGTGATCAAAGACACCGCGCAGGAAAGTCCCCGGCAGTGCGCCCTCATGGCCCTCCTCCAGGGAGCCTCTGGTGCCAAGGTATCCGTTGCCGGTGGTGAACAGCGTCTCGCAGGTGCCGGCCAGCGCCGCAGCGAAGCCGTCCTCCACGATTAGCCAGCGGGAATCCTCACCGCCCAGATCGGCCTTCACCAGAACTCCTCCACTACTACCTGGGACCGTAGGCCGCGCGGATCTGCCGCTCCGTTTCCTCTCGTGACAAGTAGACGTCAAGTTCCGCGCCGGCGCAGCGCTGAGCGCCCATCGCATTGCCGTACTGGCAGGCCACGACGTAATCCCGGTACGCCAGGTAGCCATAGGCCAATCCCGCGGCGAACGAGTCGCCAGCACCGGTCGTGTCCACGACGTGCTCCACCTCGATCCGATCGACGAACTCCTGCGCGACCCCGCCGGAGCCGTCCCGGTAGAACGCCACGCAGCCACGCTCATCCAGCGTCACGCACACCGCCCCGACACCGCGGTCCAGGCAATGACTCGCCAGGTCGCGCAGTTCTTCAGTGCCCAGCCTCGGCGGGTCAGCCGTCACCTCCGCCGACTCACCCAGCCACGTCGAGCCTGCCTCCTCGAGGTTCATCTTCAAGATGTCGATATACGGCAGCCACACGTCCCGGTCAGCCCACACCCTCGGATGGCGCTCGCCGCTGCGGGTCAGCGTGACCGTCGGGCCATGCGCATCCAGCACCACGGCCGCCCCGCTGTTCTCCTTGATATGCCGCAGCGTCGGCTGCCCCACCTCATAATCCGTGATCGGGACACAGACAAACACGTCCGCATCGAGCACCTCGTCAACATCGGCCGGCACGATCGGGTTCATGAAGCTCGCCTGCCGCTCTACCCGGCGGTTGTGCTCGATATAACGCAGCTCGATGACATCCCCCTGATCAGCCGACGACGTTATACCGGACGTGTCGATATTCGGGAACGACCCGAGGATCTCCTTGATCGGGCCCTCATCTTGCCGGCGCACGTGAGACACCGGGAAGACCATGTCGCCCGCATCCAGCAGAGCCGACAGGGCAACCGCCGTATACAACACGCACCCGTACTTCTCGAACCGCTCACCGGCATGGGTCACGATCTGGTCCCGGGGGATCGGACCCAGCACCGCAACCTTGCGACCCGTCTGGCTTTCCATGTCATTCATCATGAACACCCCGGGGTGCCTGCCGCCATAGCACAGCGCAATGCAGGGACTAGCTGCGCCACGGACACTGCCGCCGTCCGGCACAGGACCCGTGGTCAGCAGTAACCGCTCCCTCGATCTGACTGCCCCTGCGGGGTCGCCCACATTGCGTCTTCAGCAAGCTGGCGCGGGTCAGTCAGCGTGGACGTCCAGCGGCGCGTCGGCTGGGGCTGGAGGCCGCGGCGCGGCCATCAGGTCCATGATCGTGGCGCTGATAGCCCGGTCGACCACCGCAAGGACTTCTTCCCGGGCCCGTCCGGGCCGGTCGTTCCACCGGGTGAGCGTGCGCACCCGGGCCAGCCTGACCTCTGGCGAGGGTATCGGCGGCAACCCGCCGGTGCCAGGCTGAGACGCCTGGCCGCGGGAAGCCCACAGCGCGTCGTAGACCGCGTCGACGGCACGGCCGACGTCCGAGGGCGAACCTGCCCGGGCCAAGGCGCCGACGAGGCAGCTCCCGTCGACGTAATCCGGGCTGCCGCCGCTCGCGGCCGCGTAGCCGGTCACCAGCCGTTGGTTACCGTCAGCCGAGGTCACCGACCACCAGCCGCCCTGCACCCAGCCGACCTCCAACTCGGCACGCGCTCCCTCCAGGACGGCCAGCTGGCGGTTCAGCTGGTCCAGGACCAACTCCGCGCTCAGCGGCGGCATCAGCCGCTGCCACACCCGCTGCCACCAGCCCGGTGCGTCGGCGACATGCTCGCGCGGGGCGGCCGACTCGGTCGGCCGCGTCATGCCCGTTCTCACCATCCCAGCATCGCACCGTTTCCGCGTCATCACCAGCGCGGGCTAACGGTGATGGGCAAGCAGGCGGGCGTTCGGGACTCAGGGGCCGCCGACGCACTGAGCGGGCTCGGCGGGCCAGGCCGCAGCGCCGCGCTCACGCTTGCGCCGGGCCGTCAGCAGGCCCAGCACGACGATGCCCGCCAGGGAGACGGTCATCATCGCCGCCGCGACCGGGACAGGACGCGGGGCCGGGGCAAGCTGGCCGAGCACCGATATCGTCCCGGCCCCGGCCTTCCCGTTGGCCGGCAGGCTGTGGCTGGACTGGAACTGCCGGAGGGCGGCCAGCGTCTGCGGGCCGAATATCCCGTCGTGATAAATGCCCGCGTACGGCGGTTCGGCATTGAGCAGTTGCTGCAGCGCGGCGACGCACGGGCCCTCCTGGCCGTTGGCGATCACGGCCGGGCACGACGTGAAGCTGACGTCATCGCCGTAGCGCGCCACCGTCTGATAGGCGTAGGTACCGCTGTACAACGTCATTACGGGCACGAAAACGATTAATGCCCACCAGAACATTCTGAGCGACCGGGCCGACATTCCGCATTACCCCCCAAGGCACGCTGGAACGGTTTCTGCCCAGGAGTTTACTCCTGTGCCTGGTGATTTACGGCCACATCGGTCCACGGGCGGGCGCGGTTCTCCGCCACCTCGATCAGCGTTTCCAGCCGCGGCCGCGCCACCGTGGTGAGGAACTCCTCGCGTCGCGGCCCGGCCAGGCCTACCACTTCGCGCCACACCGAGCGGCCGGCGATGAATCCAGAGGCGCCGCCTTCCTCGGCGGCGATCTTGATGATGTCGGTGAACTGGTCGAACGGCACCCCCGCGGACAGGACCGCCCACGGCCGGTGCAGGATCGCCGCCAGTCGCCGGCAGCCGGCCGGCGAACCGGGGTACTCCAGCTTGAGCAGGTCGATGTCCAGGTCGTCGAGAGCCCGGGCCGACTCGATGATGGCGTCCTCGCGGGCCTGGCCGTGCAGATCCTCCCCGGGCCGCGCGTAGACGAGGTTCTCGATTACCACCGGGACACCGGTGGTGCGGCAGT
>DAIOWL010000288.1:0-8001 GCA_036758545.1 Streptosporangiaceae bacterium
GGTCCGGTTACCGTCAAGTAGAGATGCGCGATGGGCCAGTTCGTACGACGATTGGTCTGGACAACACATCGAGGAATCCGTTCACGCGGCCGACCGGCCGCCCGACTCACAGCGGAAGGCGAGGCTACCCCGTGGCTTCCGGACGTCAGCAATTCTCGATCATCAGCGACGGGTTGCCGACCCAGTTGCCCGACATCGACCCGGACGAGACGCACGAATGGGTCGAGTCGTTCGATTCGGTCGTGCGCACCAGAGGCCGGGCCCGCGCCAGGTACGTGATGCTCCGCCTGCTCGAGCGGGCGCGCGAGCAGCAGGTCGGGGTGCCCGGCCTGCGCAGCACCGACTTCATCAACACGATCGCGCCGGAGCGCGAGCCGTGGTTCCCCGGCGACGAGCACGTCGAACGCCGGATCAGGGCCTATATCCGGTGGAACGCGGCCGTGATGGTCTCCCGCGCGAACCGTCCCGGCCTGGGCGTCGGCGGGCACATCGCGACCTACGCGAGCGCGGCTTCGCTCTACGAGGTCGGCTTCAACCACTTCTTCCACGGCAAGGACCACGGCGAATCCGGCGACCAGGTGTTCTTCCAGGGTCACGCGGCGCCGGGCATCTACGCCCGCGCCTTCCTCGAGGGCCGGCTGACCGAGGACCAGCTCAACGGATTCCGGCAGGAACTCTCGCACCCGGGCGGCGGGCTGCCGTCCTACCCGCACCCGCGGCTGATGCCCGATTTCTGGGAGTTCCCCACGGTGTCGATGGGGCTCGGCGCGCTGAACTCGATCTACCAGGCCAGGTTCAACCGGTACCTGCTGGCCCGTGAGCTCCACGACACCTCGCGGTCGCACGTGTGGGCCTTCCTCGGCGACGGCGAGATGGACGAACCCGAGGCATTGGGCGCGATCGGGCTGGCCGCCCGCGAGGAACTGGACAACCTCACCTTCGTCATCAACTGCAACCTGCAGCGGCTGGACGGCCCGGTCCGCGGCAACGGCAAGATCATCCAGGAGCTCGAGGCGTTCTTCCGCGGCGCCGGCTGGAACGTGATCAAGGTCATCTGGGGCCGCGACTGGGACCCGCTGCTGGCCCAGGACACCGACGGCGTGCTGGTCAACAAGATGAACACCACGCCGGACGGCCAGTTCCAGACCTACAGCGTGGAGTCCGGCGCGTACATCAGGGAGAACTTCTTCGGCGGGGACCCCAGGCTGCGCAAGATGGTGGAGCACCTGTCCGACGACGAGCTGCGCGGCCTGTCCCGCGGCGGGCACGACTACCGCAAGGTGTACGCGGCGTTCAAGGCGGCGCGGGAGCACACCGGCCAGCCCACGGTCATCCTGGCGCACACCATCAAGGGCTGGACGCTGGGCAAGGACTTCGAGGCGCGCAACGCCACCCACCAGATGAAAAAGCTCACCGTGGCCGAGCTCAAGGAGTTCAGGGACCGGCTCTACCTGCCCATCCCGGACTCGGCGCTGGAGGCCGAGCTGCCGCCGTACTACCACCCGGGCGAGGACTCCGACGAGATCCAGTACATGCGCGAGCGGCGGGCCGCGCTCGGCGGGGTGCTCCCCCGCCGGGTGATCCGGGCCAAGTCGCTGCCGCAGCCGCCCGACACGGTCTACGAGGAGCTGCGCAAGGGCTCGGGCAAGCAGGCCGTGGCCACCACGATGGCGTTCGTCCGGCTGCTCAAGGAGCTGATGAAGGACCCGGCCATCAAGGACCGGTTCGTGCCGATCATCCCGGACGAGGCCAGGACGTTCGGCATGGACTCGCTGTTCCCGACGGCCAAGATCTACTCCCCGTCCGGGCAGAGCTACGACGCGGTAGACCGTAACCTGCTGCTCTCCTACAAGGAGTCCGAGACGGGCCAGATCCTGCACGAGGGCATCAGCGAGTCGGGCGCGATGGGCTCGGTGATCGCCGCGGGCAGCTCGTACGCCACGCACGGCACGCACATGATCCCGGTGTACGTGTTCTACTCGATGTTCGGCTGGCAGCGGACCGGGGACGAGATGTGGGCCCTCGGCGACCAGCTGGGCCGCGGGTTCCTGCTGGGCGCCACGGCCGGACGGACCACGCTGGCCGGTGAGGGCCTGCAGCACAACGACGGGCACTCGCCGCTGCTGGCCTCGGTCAGCGAGGCGTGCGTGTCGTACGACTGCGCCTGGGCGTTCGAGCTGGCCTACGTGATGCGCGACGCGCTGCGCCGGATGTACGAGGCCACCGGCGAGCACCCGGACGGCGAGAACATCTTCTACTACCTCACCGTCTACAACGAGCCGTACCCGCAGCCCGCCGAGCCGTCGGACTTCCCCGGCGGAACGGCGGCACTGGAGGAGGGCATCCTGCGCGGGCTCTACCTGTACTCGGCGGCGGCTCAGGAGGCTACGGCTCCGGAGGCTCCGGTGACGGCGCAGGACGAGCGGACCGTGCCGGGCTGGCTGGTCCATGCGTCCGGTGAGGCCGAACGGTCCGGCGTTTCCTCGCCCCGGGCCCAGATCCTCGCCTCCGGGGTGGCGCTGCGCCAGGCCCTGACGGCCCAGGAAATGCTCGCCGCGGACTGGGGCGTGTCCGCCGACGTGTGGTCGGCCACCTCCTGGACCGAACTACGCCGGGACGCGCTGGCCTGTGAGGCGTGGAACATGCTCAACCCGGGCGAGCCGTCCCGCGAGCCGTACGTGGCCTCGGCGCTTTCCGATGCCCCGGGCCCGGTGGTGGCGGTGTCCGACTGGATCAAGGCGGTGCCCGACCAGATCGCCCGCTGGGTGCCTGGCACGTTCACCTCGCTGGGCACCGACGGGTTCGGGTTCTCCGACACCCGCCCGGCGGCCAGGCGGTTCTTCCACGTCGACGCCGAATCCATCACGGTGGCGGTGCTGTGGGAACTGGCTCGCAGCGGCGCGGTGGACGCGGACCTTCCGGCTCAGGCGATCGCCAAGTACCGGCTCGACCTGCCGGTGAGCGAGGCGCTCTCCTAGGCTGCAGTTCAAGGAGCGGGTTACGGCGGACGAGCAGGCGCTAGCCAACGTACGGCCGCGGGTGCACGCGGAGACCGTGCGCCGGATGGAGCGCGCCACCGGTGCGCTCGGCAAGGCGGCGATCGCGGCCCTGGACGAGCGGTTGCCGTGGTTCCGCAACCTGTCCGCGGAGAACCGGTCCTGGCTGGGCCTGGTCGCCCAGGCGGGCATCGCCGCGTTCATCGACTGGATCAGGCATCCGGAACGGAACCGCCCGGCCCTGACCGAGGTGTTCGGCACCGCGCCGCGGGAACTGGCCCGCGCGGTCAGCCTGCAGCACGCGGTGGAGATGGTCCGGGTGATCATCGACGCGGTGGAGGCCCAGGTCGACGAGCTGGCCGCGCCCGGCGGCGAGGCGGAGCTGCGCGAGGCGGTGCTGACCTACGCCAGGGAGATCGCGTTCAGCGCGGCGCAGGTGTACGCGCGGACGGCGGAAGCGCGCGGCGCGTGGGACGCCCGGCTGGAAGCGCTCGTAGTGGACTCGCTGGTCCGCGGGGTGAGCGAGGACTCGCTGCACTCCTGGGCCTCGGCGCTGAACTGGTCGTCTTCCCCCGTCGTGGTCGTGGTGGGCATGATCGAGGACGGTCTCGCCGACGGGACGGAGCCGCACATCGACGAGATCCGCGCCCAGGCCAGGCGGGCCCGCCTTGACCTGCTGGCCGGCGTGCAGGAGGACCGGCTGATCCTGGTCCTGGGCGGCACCGACGACCCGATCGCCGCGGCCGAGCGGTTCGCGGGCCGGTTCGGGCCGGGACCGGTCATCGCCGGGCCGCTGGTCCGCGACCTGCGGGCCGCGTCGGTCTCCGCGCGCGCCGCGCTGGCGGCGCTGCGCGCCGCTCCCGCCTGGCCTGAGGCCCCGCGCCCGGCCGGGGCAGACGACCTGCTGCCCGAGCGTGCCCTGGATGGCGACCCCGACGCGAGGGCCGCGCTGATCAGCGATGTCTACGAGCCCCTGGTGGGCGGCGGGCACGCGCTGCTCGACACCCTCATGACCTACCTAGAGCAGGGCTCCTCGCTGGAGGCCACCGCCCGGCTGCTGTTCGTGCACCCGAACACGGTCCGCTACCGGCTGCGCCGCGTCGCGGAGCTCACCGATTACGTCCCGTCGTCGGGGCGGGACGGCTTCACCCTGTGGGTGGCCATCGTGCTGGGCCGTCTTGCCCAGGGGCCCGCACTGCACGCGGTGACATAGCGGTGACATCTGGATGAACGCTAGATAGAGGTATCCTACAAATTTCCGATGGACAACTTCGTACCGTCCGACATTCATCTAGCGATGTCCTACAGGGCAGGGTTAAAGGATGCTGATCATCACCGCGCCCGGGCAGGGTGCGCAGACGCCGGGTTTCCTGGCGCCCTGGCTGGAACTGCCCGGGGTGGCCCAATGCCTCGGCACCGCCTCCGAGCTGGCTGGCTGCGATCTCGTCAGGTTCGGCACGACCGCGAGCGCCGACGAGATCAAGGACACGGCGGTGGCGCAGCCGCTGCTCGTGGCGGCCGCGATCGTGGCCGCTTCGGCCCTTTCTGATGGCTCCGGCTCCGGTGGCTCCGGCTCCGGTGGCTCCGGCTCTGGTGGCTCCGGCGGTGACGTACCCGCGGACGCCGCCGCCGGGCACAGCGTCGGGGAGCTGGCCGCCGGCGTCATCGCCGGCGTGCTCACCGCCGACGACGCGATGCGCCTGGTCGCGGTGCGCGGCCGGGCCATGGCGGCGGCCGCGGCGACCGAGCCGACCGGGATGACGGCGGTGCTCGGCGGTGACCAGGAGGCGGTGCTCGCGACGATCGCCCGGCACGGCCTGACGCCCGCCAACGTCAACGCGGCCGGGCAGATCGTGGCCGCCGGGACCCTGGCCGAGCTAGACGCCTTCGCGGCCGACCCGCCCGCCGGGGCGCGGCTGCGCCCGCTGCAGGTCGCGGGGGCCTTCCACACCCGGCACATGGCCCCGGCCGTGGCCGCCCTGCGGGACGCGGCGGCCGACGTCGCGGTCACCGATCCGGCCATCACCTTGCTGTCCGACGCCGACGGAGCCGCGGTCACCACCGGCAAGGAGTGGCTGGAGCGCATCGTCGCCCAGGTCGCCGCGCCGGTGCGCTGGGATCTGTGCATGCGGACCATGGCCGACCTCGGCGTGACCGCGCTGATCGAGCTGCCGCCGGCCGGGACGCTGACCGGCCTGGCCCGCCGGGCGCTGCCCGGCGTGGCCCAGCTGGCGATCAAGACCCCGGAGCAGCTCGACGCCGCCCGCGACCTGATCGCCGGGCACCTCGCCGAACCCGATGCCCACGGGCACGGCCACCTGCCGGACTGGCGGCTGATCGTGGCGCCGGCCTCGGGCACGTTCCGGTCGGGGACGGATCAGCAGCATCTCGGCATGGTGGTAGCGCGCGGCGCGGAGCACCCGGTTTCCGCACCCTGGGCCGCGGAGATCATCGAGTGGCTGGTAGAAGACGGGGATCCGGTCAGCCAGGGCCAGCCGCTGATCCGCGTGCAACAGCCAAGGGAAGGCGCATGACATCCTCCGGTTCCCTGTTCCCGCCGGCCGCGGGCGCCCGCATCCTGGCGCTCGGCGGCTATCAGCCGGGCAACGTGGTCACCAACGATGACCTGGCCGCCCAGGTCGACACGAACGATGAGTGGATCCGCAGCCGGGTCGGCATCGTCAGCCGCCGGTTCGCCGGTCCCGAGGAGACCGTGACCGACATGGCCTTCGAAGCCGGCGCCAAGGCGCTGGCCGGCAGCGGCCTGTCCCCCGGCGACATCGACCTGGTCATCGTGGCCACCTGCAGCACCGAGGCGCTGATTCCGAACGTGTCCGCCGTGGTCGCGCACCGGCTCGGCATCGTCGCGCCCGGCGCCTACGACCTCAACGCGGCCTGCGCCGGCTTCTGCTACGCGATGGCCAACGCCTCCGACGCGATCCAGGCGGGCACCGCCCGGCACGTGCTGGTCATCGGGTCGGAGAAGATGACCGCCTGGGTCGACCCCGCGGACCGCTCCACCAGCATCATCTTCGCCGACGGGGCCGGCGCCGCCGTCGTCGGGCCGGTCGCGGACGGGGAGCCGCCCGGCATCGGCCCCGTCGTCTGGGGCAGCGCCGGGGACATGGCCGAGAAGATCATCATCGCCGACCGCAACTCGTTCCTGCAGCAGGAAGGCCAGGCGGTATTCCGCTGGACCACCACGACCCTGCACCCGATCGCGGCGCAGGCCTGCGAGCGGGCCGGCGTCGCGGTGAGCGAGCTGTCCGCGTTCGTTCCCCACCAGGCCAACCTGCGGATCGTCGAGGCCATCGCGCGCCGACTCGGCGTGCCCCGCGAGCGCGTGGCCGACGACATCGTGCACGCGGGTAACACGTCCTCGGCCTCGATCCCGCTGGCCCTGTCGCGGATGGTCGAGCGCGGCGAGCTCAAGTCGGGGTCACCCGCCCTGCTGCTCGGGTTCGGCGCGGGGATGTGCTACGCGGCGCAGGTGATCACGGTACCCTAGCCGCGCCCAGCCCAGTCGGCTGGACCCACGGCCCCGCCTGGGGCCGCCTGGGGTCGCCTGGGGCCACGGACCAGTACGAACACATGAGACAAGGAGCTACAGGCATGAACGAGCAGGAGATTCTCGCCGGGCTTGGTGAAATCGTCGAGGAGATCGCCGGCGTGCCCGCGAACGAGGTAACGCCGAGCAAGAGCTTCGTCGACGACCTGGACATCGACTCGCTGTCCATGGTCGAGATCGCCGTCGCCGCTCAGGACAAGTTCGGCGTGGAGATCCCCGACGACCAGCTGAAGGACCTCACCACCGTGCAGGACGTGGTGAACTACGTCAGTAAGAACGCCGGAGGCTCGGCGTGACCCCAGAGCGCGAGACCGTCGTCGTAACCGGGCTCGGCGCGACCACCCCGCTCGGCGGGGACGTCGCGTCGACCTGGTCGGCGATGCTGGCAGGACGCAGCGGCGTGCACGCCCTCACCGAGCCGTGGGCGGAGTCGCTGCCGGTCCGGTTCGCCGCGGAGGCGGCCGTAGACCCGGTCGGGGTAGTGGACCGGGTACAAGCCCGCCGGATGGACCGCTGCGAGCAGCTGGCGCTGGTGGCCGCGCGCGAGGCCTGGGCCGACGCGGGCACCCCCGCCGTCGACCCCGAGCGGCTCGGCGTGGCCGTCACCAGCGGGATCGGCGGCATCGGATCGACGCTGACCGCGTACGACATGCTCCGGGAGAAGGGCTGGCAGCGCATCTCGCCGTACACGGTGCCGATGCTGATGCCGAACGGCGCGGCCGGCTGGATCAGCATCGAGCTGGGCGCCAGGGCCGGGGCCCACGCGCTGGTCAGCGCCTGCGCCTCCGGTGCCGAGGCGATCGGCTACGGCATCGACATGATCCGCTCAGGGCGGGCCGACGTGGTGCTGGCGGGCGGCACCGAGGCGGCCATCATGCCGCTGAACATCGGGGCCTTCGCGGTGATGCGGGCCATGTCCACCAGGAACGACGACCCGGAGCGGGCGTCCCGGCCGTTCGACAAGGCCAGGGACGGGTTCGTGCTCGGCGAGGGAGCCGGCGTGCTCGTGCTCGAGTCGCTCTCGCACGCGCGGCAGCGCGACGCTACCGTGTACGCCATCGCGGCCGGGGCCGGCTACTCCTCGGACGCGTACCACATCGCCCACCCGGCGCCCGACGGGGCCGGCGTGGTCGCGGCGATCACCCGTGCAATGGCCGACGCCCAGGTCGACCCGGGTCAGGTGGTGCACGTGAATGCCCACGCCACGTCCACCCCCGAGGGTGACGCGACCGAGGCACAGGCCCTGGCGAAGTCGCTCGGGAGCGCCATCGAGGGCGTGGTCGTCACGTCCACCAAGTCGATGACCGGGCACCTGCTCGGCGGCGCGGGCGCCATCGAGTCGGTAGCCGCCATCCTCGCCCTGCGCGAGCACGTGGCCCCGCCCACCATCAACCTCGAGGACCTCGACGAGAACGTGCCGGTCGACGTCGCCACCGA
>DAIOWL010000289.1:0-7997 GCA_036758545.1 Streptosporangiaceae bacterium
GGTGTGCGCGGGGCTGGGCCTGGCGGCGGCGCTGCTCGTGACCGGCCTGCGGGCGACGTCGCTGGCGGCGGAGACGGATGCGGACGCCAGCACGGCCGGGGTCGCCGAAGGCCTGCGGCTGGCGGTCCGGCAGCCGCGGCTGCGGCTCATGCTGGCCCTGCTGACCGCGGATGCGGTCGTGGTGGGCGCGCTGGACCTGCTGGTCGTGATCCTGGCCCTGACCGTGCTCGGCCGCCCGCCGAGCTGGGCCGGTTACCTGGAGTTCGCCTTCGGCGCGGGGGCGGTGCTGGCCGCCACGGTGAGCGCGCTCCTGGTCGGACGGCGCCTGGGCGGGCCGATCCTGGCCGCCGCGCTGGGCTTCAGCGGGGCGCTGGCCGTGGTCGCGTTCGGCCCGGGGCTGGCCGGGACCGTGATCTTGCTGGCGGTGGCCGGGGCGGGTCACCTGCTGCTGGAGGTGGCCACCCGCACGCTGCTGCAGCGCTCGGTCCCGCCGCGGCTGATCGGGCGGATCTTCGGCGTGCTGGAGGGGTTCACCATGGCCGGGCTGGCGGTCGGCGCGCTGCTCGTGCCCGCCCTGGCGCATCTGGGCGGGAACCGGCTGGCCGTGCTCGGGGTCGCGGCCGTGCTACCACTGGCGGCCGTGGCCGGCGGGCGCGCCGTGTTCCGCCTGGACGCGGGTACCGCGGTGCCGGTGGTGGAGATCGCGCTGCTCCGCTCGCTCCCGCTGTTCGCCGAACTGCCCGCCCCGGCGATCGAGGGCCTGGCGGCGGCGCTGCGGCCGGTCCGGCTGGAAGCCGGAGCCGTGCTGATCCGGCAGGGCGATCCGGGCGACGCCTACTTCGCCATCGCCGCGGGCGAGCTCGACGCCGAACAGGACGGCCACTTCCTGGGCCGGTACGGCCGCGGCGACGGCGTGGGCGAGATCGCGCTGCTGCGCGCCGTCCCCCGCACCGCGACCGTGACCGCGCACACGGCCGCGACCGTGTACCAGCTGGACCGGGACCTCTTCCTGACCGCGGTGCTCGGGCACGCCCCGACCCGGCGGCAGGCCGAAGGTATCGCCGCGGCGCGGCTGGCCACGGGCGGATAGGGACCACGGGCGGATAGGGAGGAGAACCGCGATGGAGCATCCGCTGGCGATGGACGTCGAGGCGATGCGGCGCGCCGGATACGCGACCGTAGACGCCCTGGTGGCCCGGCTGGCCGACCCCGAGGCCGACCCGGTGCTGCGCCGGGCCGGCGCCGCGGACATGCGCGCGCGGCTCGGCGGCCCGCCGCCGGAGCAGCCCGGGGACTACGGCGCGGTGCTGGCCCGGGTGCTGGCCGACGTACTCCCGTTCGCGGCGCGAACCGACCATCCCGGCTACCTGGCCTTCATCCCGAGCTTCACCACCTGGCCGGCCGCGCTGGCCGAGCTGACCGCGGCCGCGGCCAACCCGTACTGCGGCGCGTGGCTGGAATCGGCCGGCCCGGCCCAGGTCGAGCTGGAGGTCATCGACTGGTTCCGCGGCTGGCTCGGGCTGCCCGCCGGCACCGCGGGTGTGCTGGTGAACGGCGGCTCGGCGGCCAACCTGACGGCGCTGCTGGTGGCGCGCGAGGCGGCGGGCGGGCCGTCCCCCGACTCCGTGGTGTACGTGTCGGACCAGGCCCACTCGTCGCTGGCCCGGACCGCGCGGGCGATGGGACTGCGGCCGGAGCAGGTGCGGGTGCTGCCGACCGACGGCCGCTGGCGGCTCGCGCCGGACACGGTGGCCGCGGCCATCCGGGCCGACCGCGGCGCGGGCCGTATCCCCTTCGCCCTGTGCGCCAGCGCCGGATCGACCAACACCGGCGCCGTCGACCCGCTGGCCGACCTGGCCGACGTCTGCGCGGCCGAAGGGCTGTGGCTGCACGTCGACGCGGCCTACGGCGGGTTCGCCGCGCTGACCGCCAGGGGACGAGCGGCGCTGGCCGGCCTCGAGCGTGCCGACTCGGTGACGCTCGACCCGCACAAGTGGCTGTACCAGCCGATGGAGTGCGGCTGCGTGCTGATCCGCGACGGGGCCCGGCTGGAACGGACGTTCGCCATCCATCCCGACTACCTCGACGGCGACGCCACCCAGGGCGCGGGCGAGGTGAACTTCGCCGACCGGGGCCTGCAGCTGTCCCGCGGCTTCCGGGCGCTCAAGGTGTGGATGACCATACAGACATACGGCCTGGCCGCGTTCCGCGCCTGCGTCCAGCGCAACCTCGAGCTGGCCGAGTACGCCGAGGCCCTGATCCGCGGCCACCCCCGGCTCACCCTGATGGCGCCGGCCACGCTCGGGATCGTCTGCTTCCGCCGGGAATGGCCGGGCTGCGACGAGGCCGAGACCGAACGCCGCGGCACGGCGCTCGCCGCGGACCTGGAACGCGGCGGAACCGCGCTGGTCTCCGCCACCCGGCTGGCCGGGCGGCACGCCATCCGCCTGTGCATCCTGAACCCGACCACGTCAGCGGAGCACGTGCGGCGGGTCATCGAGCACTTCGCCGAGGCCCAGGCCCCGGCGGCGAACGCGCCGATGGCCGCGGTGGCGGCGGACATCAGGGTTCCCGGCCCGGACCTGCTGGGCGCGGTCCCGCTGCTGGCCGGCCTGCCCGCCGCGGCCCGCCGCGCCGTGCACGCCCGCGCCGTCTACCGCGACGTCGCCGCCGGGGAGGAGGTCATCCGCCGCTGGGACGCGGACCGGTTCTTCTACATCGTCCTGACCGGGCGCTACGACGTCTTCATCGACGCCAGGCTCATCCGCAGCCACGGCCCCGGCGACCACTTCGGCGAGCTCGCCGCGCGCGACTGGGGCGGCGGCTACGGGTACGCCCGGCTCGCCACCGTGCGCTGCGCCGAACCGGGCCGGCTGCTGAAGCTGACTACCGAGGATCTCGCGTGGCTGACGGACAGCCACCCGGCGGTCAAGGCCAGGATCGCCGCCACCCTGGCCGAACGCCTGCAGAACCGCTAGCGGCGTCGCGCAGGCGGGTGTTTCCCCGGGCCGTTCGGTACAAAAGGGTCCGAACGGTCCGGGCGCGTGCTCCCGCGCCCGGCTAGTGCGCGGCCGGGGCCGGCGTGCGAGAGTGTTCATGATCGTGTTCATAGCCAGGAGGTCGGATCGTCCATGTCCAGGGAAGCCGTCAGCAACGTCTCCTACCCGGTCGCGCCGGGCACGACGGTGCTGCTCACCATCGACTGCCAGTTCGGCTTCGGGGCGGGCAGCTGGGAGCAGGTGCCGCACGCCGACGCCGCGGTGGAGAACCTGCGACGGGCCGCCCTGGCGTGGCGGGAGTGCGGCGGCGAGGTGGTGCACGTGCAGACCGTGTACACGCCGGAGCGCGCGCCGTCCGGCCGGATCACCGACTTCGAGCCGGGCATCGCCCAGGCGCTGGCGGCCGGGACGCGGGCCGTGGAGGCCTACCCGGACCTGGTCCAGGACGGCGACCTGGTGGTGTACAAGACGACGTTCTCGGCCGTGCTGTCCAGTGATCTGGTCGCTCGGCTGCGCGCCCGCGGCGTCGACACCGTGGTGACCGGCGGCCTGACCACGCCGATCTGCGTGCAGACGACGGTCGACGGGCTCAGCATGACCGGCCTGAAGGTCATCGTGCTGGCCGACGCGTGCGCGTCGCAGGCCATCGGCACGCTGTCGGCGGAGGCGGCGCACGAGGCGGCGATCGCGCGCATGGCCTACCTGTTCGCGGCGGTCCAGGACACCGACGCGTTCGTCGCCCAGGTGCGGGCGCTGCAGCCCGCGGCAGGGTAGCCGGGGGTTGCCGCTGACCCGGTCGCTGCGGGCGCTGCTGCTGTTCATCTGCGTGCTCGTGCTGGTCGACACGATGTTCTTCACGGCGCTGACGCCGCTGCTGCCGCACTACACGCAGGTGGCGCACCTGTCCAAGGCCGGGGCGGGGATCCTGGTCGCGAGCTACCCGGCTGGCACCCTGATCGGGGCGCTGCCGGGCGGGCTGCTCACCGGGCACCTGGGCTACCGGAATACCGTCCTGCTCGGGCTGGCGCTGATGGGGGTGTCCACGCTGGTCTTCGGGTGGGCCTCGACGGACGTGGTGCTGGTTTCGGCCCGGTTCGTGCAGGGCGTGGGCGGGGCGTGCACCTGGGCCGGCGGGATGGCCTGGCTGGCGACCGAGGCGCCGCCGGAGCGGCGCGGGGAGCTGATCGGGACGGCCATGGGCGCGGCCGTGGGCGGGGCACTGTTCGGCCCGGTCGTGGGCGCGATCGCCGACCAGGTCGGCACCGGGCCCGCGTTCTCCAGCGCCGCGGTGGCGGCCGGGCTGCTGATGGCGGTGGCGTTCGCCGTGCCGGCGCCGCGCACGGCCATCCCGCAGGGCCTGCGGCAGGCGTTCAAAGCGATCGGCGACCGCCGGCTGAGCGTCGGGCTGTGGCTGACGATGCTGGCGGGACTGGCCCTCGGCGTGCTGGATACGCTCGCGCCGCTGCGGATGGCCAGCCTCGGGGTCACCGCCCTGGTCATCGCGGGGACGTTCCTGGCCTCGGCCGGGGTGGAGGCGGCCCTGTCGCCGGTCGCGGGGCGGGCGGCCGACCGGCGGGGCGCCATCGTGCCGATCCGGTGCTCGCTGGCCGGCGCGGTCGCGATCAGCCTGCTGGCCCCCACGCTGGCGTCCGCGGCGGTGCTCATCCCGGTGCTGATCGTGGGCATGCCGTCCTTCGGCACGCTGTTCACCCCGGCCATGACGCTGGTCAGCGAGGGCGCCCAGCATCAGCGGCTGGACCAGGGGCTGGCGTTCGGCCTGGGCAACCTGGCCTGGGCCGCGGGCCAGGCGATCGCCGCCGCGGGCAGCGGGGCGCTGGCCCAGGTCACGTCGGACCTGGTCCCCTACTTGCTGCTCACGGCGGTGTGCCTGGCCACCCTGTTCCTGGTCCGGATCGGGCGCCGCCCGGGGGTTGAACATGAGGCCGGTGCCGGGTAGGAACGTCCTATGCTGCGCGAGGGCAAGGTCGGGCTGCGGGCCCGGGATGAGGCGGACATCGCGATCCTGCACGCCGAGCTGTACGAGGACATCGCGACCTACACGATCGCCGATTCGCGGCCGTGGCGACCGATCCCGGCCGGCTCGTCCGCATCGCCCTACGCGATCGGCGAGCCCCGCGATGATGTCGCGCTGTTCTCCGTGGTGGAGCTGGTCAGCGACGAACTGGCCGGCGCGGCCCTGCTGTGGGCCATCGACTCGCACAACCGGAGCGCTCATCTCGGTTTGTCGCTGCGGCCGTCCTTCCGCGGGCGCGGCCTGGGCACGGACGTGACCCTGGCGCTGTGCGAGTACGGTTTCGCCGTCCGCGGCCTGCACCGGCTGCAGGTCGACACGCTGGCCAGCAACGCGGCGATGATCTCCGCTGCCGTCCGGGCCGGGTTCGCGCAGGAGGGCACGCTGCGCGGGGCCGACTGGGTCAACGGGGAGTTCGTCGACGAGGTGATCCTCGGACTGCTAGCCAGCGACTGGGCGCGGCTACGCGGGGCGCAGTAGGGCGCGCTGGAGGACCACGGGCACGAACAGCTCGCGGTAGCCGTGCTCGTCGAACAGCACCGTGACATGGTCGCCGTCGTAGCGCTGCACCGTGCCCTGTCCCCAGCGCTCGCTCAGCACGCGCGCGCCCACCGCGAACGGCACCTCGGCCGGCCCGGATCCGGATGGCGGGGTTTCGGCGCGCGTGAGGTCGTTGTCGCAGTTCCCGCAGGGACCCGGGTAGTCCTGCCCGAAGTAGGAGAGCAGGAACGACCGGCGGCAGCCGTCGTGCTCGGCGTAACGGCGCATCATCGTCAGCCGGGTGCGCTCGATCTCGTTCTCGCGCTCTGTCTCCGCCTCCGAGGCCGCCAGTGCCTGCGCGACGCTCATCGACCCGGCCCAGCGGACCTCGCCGTCCGCCTGCCAGGTCGCGGCGCCCAGGTCGGTCAGGCGGACCAGCGCGGCCGTATGCTGCCGCGTGCCGTGCTCGCCCGGCTGTCCCGCCTGCTGGCCGGCCGCGACCGCGGCCGCGACGTCGGCGACGGCCGCGGCGGAGACACTGCGCGCGCTCAGGTAGCGCGCGGTCTCGAAGTCCTCGTAGCGGTACAGCAGCCGGGCCTGCGCGGGCGCGCCGTCCCGGCCGGCCCGCCCGAACTCCTGGTAGTACGCGTCCAGCGAGGGCGGCGGATCGGCGTGCAGCACCCAGCGCACGTCCGGCTTGTCGATCCCCATGCCGAACGCGACCGTGGCCACGATGACGCGGGCCGAGCCGTCGAGGAACGCCGTCATCGCGTCGTGCCGCTCGCGCCCGGACAGCCCGGCGTGGTAGAGCGTGACCTGCTCGCCCGCTTCGGCGAGCGCGTCGCGCGCCGCCTGCGCGCTGGCGTGCGTCGCCGCGTAGACGATCCCTGGGCCGCCGAACCCGGCCGCCGCGCGGACAAGCTCCTGCCGCTTGTCGGAGACTGTGCGGGCGCGGTGCACCGACAGGTGGATATGCGGCCGGTCGAAGTCGCCGATGACCACCACGGGATCACGCAGGCCGAGCCGCCGCACGACCTCCTGCCGCACCGGCGGCGCGGCCGTCGCGGTCAGCGCCAGCCGGACCGGCGCGCCGACCGCCCCCGCCTGCGCGCCGAGCAGCATGTAGTCGGGCCGGAAGTCGTGGCCCCACTGGCTGATCAGGTGGGCCTCGTCGACGGCGAACAGCCCCGGCCGCGCGCGCTGCAGCGCCTGCCGGGTCTCGGTGTTGGTGAGCTGCTCCGGAGACAGGAAGACGAACGTGCCCGGGTCGCACGAGGCGAGCAGCGCCGCCGCGCGTGCGCCCGCCGACTGCTGCGAGTTGAGCACGATCGCCTGCAGGCCGGCCGCCCGCACGTGCGCGAGCTGGTCGTCCTGCAGTGCGATCAGCGGCGAGACGACGACCGTCGGGCCCGTTCGGAGCATCCCGGCCAGCTCGTAGATCGCCGACTTCCCGCCCCCGGTCGGCAGCACCGCCAGCACGTCGCGGCCGCCGGCCAGCGCCTCCGCCGCGCGCAGCTGTCCCGGCCGCAGCCGCTCGAAGCCGAGCCGCTCCCGGGCGAGCTCCTCGATCACGACTCCGCCCGGCCGGGCGCCATCGGTAGTCACGCTCCTCACCATAGGCTGGGGCCTGCTCCCATGGCATTGGAGGTCGGGATGGACCGAACGGGCGGGCTTTCTGCCATCGGCAACACGCCCGTAGTCCGGCTGGCGCGCATGGCCGGTGACAGCTGCGCCGAGGTCTGGGTGAAGATGGAGGCCGCCAACCCGACCGGCTCGTACAAGGACCGGATGGCGCTGGCGATGATCGAGGCGGCCGAGGCCGACGGCCGCCTGCGACCGGGCCAGCCGGTCGTCGAGTACACCGGCGGGAGCACCGGCTCGTCCCTGGCGTTCGTCTGCGCGGTGAAGGGCTATCCGCTGCGGATCGTGTCGTCCGACGCGTTCGCCGAGGAGAAGATCCGGACGATGCGGGCGTTCGGCGCCGAGGTCGAGCTGATACCGAGTCCGGACGGCATCACGCCCGGTCTGATCCCGTCGATGATGCGCAGGGCGGCCGAGATCGCCACGCAGACGGGCGCGTTCGCCACCGATCAGTTCAACAACGCCGACATGATCGAGGGCTACCGGCGGCTCGGCGAGGAACTGCTCGGTCAGCTTCCCGGGTCGGTCGCCGGGTCGCCCCTTCCCGGGTCGCCGCCGATCGGCGCGTTCTGCAGCTATGTCGGCACCGCGGGCTGCTTCCTCGGTGTCAGCCGCGCGCTGGCCGCCGCGCTGCCCGGGCTCCACCGGGCCGTGGTCGAGCCCGCCGAATCGGCCGTGCTCTCGGGCCGTCCGCCCGGCACCCACCACATCGAGGGCGGCGGCATCGGCCAGCGCCCGCCTCAGCTGCATCCCGCCGACTACGACGAGGTCATCGCCATCCCCGAGGCCAGGGCGTTCGCCACAGCCCGCCAGGCCGCCCGCGACGAGGGCATCTTCTCCGGGCC
>DAIOWL010000290.1:0-7981 GCA_036758545.1 Streptosporangiaceae bacterium
CGCTGGCCGACAACTTCGCCGAGTTCCTCACTATCCCGGCGTACGAGCGGATGCCGTAACAGGGTTTCTGTTCCCCGGGCCTGGAAAGGGGGACAATCAGCACAGGGTTATCACCGGGCGGAGAGGGGCCCATGGCAGCGACCATCCAGGCTCTGGTGCCCCGGATGCGGGACATCTGCGGCGCGGGCAACGTCATCACCGATCCGCTGGAACTGCGCACCTACGAGTGCGACGGGCTCACCTCGCACCGGTGCGTGCCCGCGCTGGTGGTGCTGCCGGCTTCGGCCGCCGAGGTGGCCGCTGTGGTGGCCGAATGCGCGCGGGCCGGGGTGCCGTTCGTGGCCCGCGGCAGCGGCACCGGCCTGTCCGGCGGGGCGCTGCCGCACGAGAGCGGCG
This sequence comes from Streptosporangiaceae bacterium, assembly GCA_036758545.1. Classification (GTDB taxonomy): domain Bacteria; phylum Actinomycetota; class Actinomycetes; order Streptosporangiales; family Streptosporangiaceae; genus Palsa-504. Next base: position 397 of record DAIOWL010000290.1, read on the forward strand.
TGCTGATCGTGATGTCCCGGATGCGTGCCATCGTCGAGATCGACCCGGTGAGCCGGCGCGCGGTGGTGGAGCCCGGCGTGACGAACCTGGCGGTGAGCAAGGCCGCAGCGCCGTTCGGCCTGTTCTACGCGCCCGACCCGTCCAGCCAGGTGGTGTGCTCGGTCGGCGGCAACGTCGCGGAGAACTCCGGCGGGGCGCACTGCCTCAAGAACGGGTTCACCGTGCATCACGTCACCGGCCTGGAGATCGTCACGCCGTCCGGCGAGCTGACCTGGCTCGGCGACGGCACCGGCGTAACGACCGGCTACGACCTGCTCGGCGCGTTCACCGGCTCGGAGGGCACGCTCGGCATCGTGACCAAGATCGTGGTCAAGCTGATGCCGGTACCCGAGGTCGTGCACCTGCTGCTGGTCGCCTATGGGTCGACAGCCGAAGGCGGGCGGGCGGTGTCCGACATCATCGCGGCCGGCGTTCTGCCCGCCGCGATCGAGATGATGGACGCGCTGGCCATCGAGGCCGCCGAGGAGGCCGTGCACTGCAACTACCCGGCCGGGGCCGGGGCCGTGCTGCTGGTGGAACTGGACGGCCCGGCCTCAGAGGTCGAGGCGGAGCTGTCGACCGTGCGCGAGCTATGCGAGGCGGCCGGGGCGACCGAGATTCAGGCGGCCGACGACCCGGCCGAACGGGCGGCTATCTGGGCGGGGCGCAAGTCGGCGTTCGCCGCGGTGGGCCGGATCAGCCCGGCGTACATCGTCCAGGACGGGGTGGTGCCGCGGACCTCGCTCGGCGCGGTCCTGGCCCGGATCGCCGAGCTGTCGGCTGACGCCGGGATTCGCGTCGCGAACGTCTTCCACGCTGGTGACGGGAACCTGCACCCGCTGGTGCTCTACGACGACAAGGTGCCCGGCCAGGCCGAAGCGGCCGAGAAGGTCTCCGGCGCGATCCTGGACACCTGCCTGGAGCACGGCGGCTCGATCACCGGCGAGCACGGCGTCGGCGTGGACAAGTCCCGGTACATGCCGAGGATGTTCGGCGCCGACGACCTGGACACCATGCAGCTGGTCCGGTGCGCGTTCGACCCGGCCGGCCTGTGCAACCCGGGCAAGATCTTCCCCACCCCACGGCTGTGCGGCGAGGTGCCGGGCCACCGGCGGGCGCCGCACCCCGCCGTAGTGGCCGGACAGGCAGAAATCTTCTTATATGGACACCGAACGGTCGTTGCTCCCCGCGGTCCAGTCGGCTCTTGCCGCCGCCTGCCCGTCGCTCACCGACGGCACTGCCGACGACGCGGTGGCAGGGGTGGTCCCCTCCTTTGTCGCCTCGCCGTCGTCGACCGCCGAGGTGTCGGCGCTGCTGCGGGAGGCGGCCGCGGCCGGGCTCACGGTGGTGCCGCGCGGCGCCGGGACCGGTCTCGCCTGGGGCGCTCCGCCGTCACGTTGCGACCTGGTGGTGGATCTGCGCTCGATGGACCAGGTGGTGGAGTACGAGGCCGGCGATCTGGTGGCGCGGGTGCAGGCGGGCGCGACGATCGGGCAGCTGGCCGTGGCGTTCGGCTCGGGCTCCGGTTCCGGCCAGCAACTGGCGCTCGACGTCCCGGCCGAGGCGACCGTGGGCGGGGTGGTCGCCACCGGCACCGCCGGGCCGCGGCGGTTCCGCTACGGTGCCCCGCGTGACCTGCTGATCGGCATCACCGTGGTGCGGGCCGACGGGGTGGTCGCGCGCGCTGGCGGCAAGGTGGTTAAGAACGTGGCCGGCTACGACCTGGCCAGGCTGTTCGCCGGGTCGCAGGGCACGCTGGGCCTGATCACCGAGGCGACCTTCCGGCTGCATCCGCTGCCGGCCGCGGTGGCGTGGGTGACGGCCGAGTTCGGCCCGGCCGAGCGGGCCGGGGCGGTGACCGCGGTGGCGGCCGCGGCGGGCTCGCCGCTGGTGCCGTCGGCGGTGGAGCTGGACTGGCCGGGCGGGTCGCAGCGGCCGCTGCGCGTCGGGGTGCTGCTCGAGGGCACCGGGCCCGGGGTAGCCGAACGCGCCAAGCAGATGTCCGAGCTGCTGGCGGCGCCGGGCGGGGCGGTGTCGGTCGCCGAGACGGCGCCCGCGCGCTGGGGCGCGCTGCCGTCGTCGGTCACGGTGGTCCGGGTCTCGTTCTGGGTGAGCTCGCTGGGTCCGGTGCTGGACGCGGTGACCGCGGCGGGTGCGGACGCCGGGGTGAGGCCCGCGGTGAGCGGCCCGGCCGGCGCCGGCGCACTGTACGCCTGCCTGGATCCGGTTACCTCGGACGAGGACGCCGTCCGGTTCGTGACCGCGCTGCGCGAACGGGTCGCGGGCGTGCTGAATTCCGGCGGTCCCCGTGGTGGCGTGACCGTGCTGAACGCGCCGCCGGCCGTGTTCGCGGCGAGTTCGGACGGGACGGTTCCCGGCCTGGCCCTGATGCGGGCGGTCAAGGACCAGTTCGATCCGGATCACCGGATGTTCCCTGACCGTTTCGGCGGAGGTGGCTAGTGCAGGACGAGGACGCGCTGCGCGAGGTGGCGAAGGACTGCGTGCACTGCGGGTTCTGCCTGCCAGCTTGCCCGACCTACCAGCTGTGGGCCGAGGAGATGGACTCCCCGCGGGGACGGATCTACCTGGTGAACCAGATCCTGGACGGGGCCGAGCTCACCGCCACCGCCGCGGAGCACTTCGACCGCTGCCTGGGCTGCATGGCCTGCATGACCGCGTGTCCGTCGGGCGTGCAGTACGACCAGCTCATCGAGGCGGCCCGGGTGTGGACCGAGGAGGCGCGGTCCGGGTCCGGCGTGCAGCCCGCGGTGGCATCGCGGGCGTCCGACACGACCGGGAACGGCCGTGTGGCCGAGGTGCGCGGGGCGGATGCCGCCGGCACTGGGACAGATCCGGGAGTGCCCGATATGCCTTCGGCCCCGAAGCGGCCGGCGCGGGACCGGATCGCGCGGGCGGCCATCTTCTCACTGTTCCCTTACCCCCGGCGGCTGCGGGCGATGACCGCGCCGCTGCGGCTGGCGCAGCGGACCGGTCTCGACCGCAGGCTGGCCCGGTCGGACCTGCCGTCCCGGGTATCCCCCGTGCTCGGCGCCGCGCTCCGGCTAGCCCCGCCGGGGGTGTCCGCGGCCGAGGCTCGGCCGCTGCCCGGGCGGGTACCCGCGCTGGGCACCCGGCGGGCGGTGGTCGGCATGCTCACCGGGTGCGTGCAGTCGGTGTTCTTCCCGCGGGTCAACGCCGCGACGGCCCGGGTGCTGGCGGCCGAGGGCTGCGACGTGATCATTCCCCGCGGGCAGGGCTGCTGCGGCGCGCTGTCGCTGCACTCCGGCCGGGAGGCCGAGGCCAACGCGTTCGCCCGCCGCACGATCGCCATGTTCGAGCAGGCCGGCGTGGACGCGGTGGTGGTCAACTCGGCCGGCTGCGGTTCGGCCATGAAGGAGTACGAGCGGCTGCTGCGGGGCGCCGACGGCGGCTGGGCCGAACGCGCCGCCGAGATGAGCGGCAAGGTCAGGGACCTCGCCGAGTTCCTGGCGGAGCTCGGGCCGACGGCGCCGCGCCATCCGCTGCCGGTCACCGCGGCCTATCACGACGCCTGCCACCTGGCGCACGCGCAGCGGATCACCCAGCAGCCGCGCGACCTGCTGCGGGCGATCCCCGGCCTGACCCTGGTCGAGGTCCCGGACGCGGGCACCTGCTGCGGTTCGGCGGGCGTGTACAACCTGCTGCAGCCCGCGGCGGCCAGCGAGCTCGGTGCCCGCAAGGCCGAATCCGTGCAGTCCACCGGGGCGCCGCTGCTCATCTCGGCCAACCCGGGCTGCACGCTGCAGATCGCCGACGCCCTGGCCGAGCGCGGCCAGGACATCGCGGTCGCGCACACCGCGGAGGTCCTGGACGCCTCGATCCGCGGCCGCCCGCTCCTCGACGGCTGACGATCAGGCTGGGTGGCTTGGCGGGACGTCCAGGGCCGGGTTGCGGTCGAAGAAACCGAACGGCTTGAGCCAGAACGAGACGATGTCGCTCGGCATCACCGGCCAGTCCTCCGGCCGGGTGATGTGGTGGATGCCGAACACGTACCACAGCACCACGTCGGTGTCCTCGATCGGCCGGTCGGCCCGCGTCCACGCGGCCAGGCCCGAGTCGTGCTCGCTCTGGACCGGGAAATCGCCGCAGGGCCAGCGCTCGTCCGCACGGTAGGGGGTCACCCAGAGCGTGTGACCGATTACCTCGGCGCGCTGGTAGGCCGGGGAAGCAGGATCGAGCAGGGGCGGGAACGATGCCGAGGGCACGAGCTTGTAGCCGACGGAGGTACCCAGACCGTTCGGCACATTGTTGTTCACGACCTTCCAGCCGCGCTGCGTGCTCCAGTCGTAAACCTGTTTCCCCTCCTGCTCAGTGCGCAGCGGCGTGCTGTGAACCACCAGGCCCAGCCCGTACGGGTCGTCGGGGTCACCGACCGCCGCCGCCTGGGAATCGGTGGCGTAGACGGTGTTGGCGGACCCGTCCACGTCGAGGTCGAGCCGGGCCACGATGAAGTGCTGGTGGAACGGTGCGTAGAGGCCGTGGTCCACCAGTGTCCCGTTGCCGGGCCGGCTGCCCGGCGCGTCGGTGTGCGAGGTGACCAGGATGCCGGTCGCGCGGACCTCGCACTCGATGTTGCCGTCCTGGTAGAACCGCCAGTACACGAGGTACTCGTAGTTCGCCACGGTGACGTGGAAGGAGATCACCAGCCGCCGGGCCCGCCGGACCTCGACGCCGGCCCGCTCGTCCACGTGCTTCCAGCCGACCCCGCTGTCCTCCTCGTGGATGCAGATCGCGTTCGGTATGGTCCGGGGCTCGCCGCGGGAGTCGTGCACCACCGCGTCGAGGTACGTGATGTCGCCCAGGCAGTCGCAGCCCAGGGACAGCGACGTGGTCATGAAGCCCAGGCCCCACTCGCCGATGTCGAACGCGGTCCGCCGGTAGTGGTCCGGGCTGGCGTCCCGGTACGGGACCACCATCTCGGCGAACGACATCCGGTGCGCCACCGAGCGGAGACGTTCTGAGTCGCGGAACCCGACCTGGTGCAGGACCAGGCCCTCGCGGTGGTTGAAGCCCAGTCGCAGCTCCCAGTTCTGCCAGCTCAGACTGTGGCCGTCGAGGGTGAAGCCGACCCCTTCCGGCTGGCTGATCTCCAGCGGCGTCACCTCCCGCAGCCGCATCGGGAGCAGGCTGGGCAGGTACTCCCCCATGACCTCGGGGTCCGTGCCGCCGGAGTAGTTGTCCTCCAGCTCAAGCAGGGTCATCGTGTTCAGGTCGACGACCGGGTGCAGGCCGGTGACGTGGTGAGCGTACGGGTTGCCCAGCTCGCTGCCTCGGTACCAGACGTCGGACCAGCCAATCCTTTGTCCCTTGTAGCGGTCGGGGATGAGCGCCGCGCCGTAGGCCCACATGTCCGTCAGCACCAGCGACATGTCGGTGATGCCGCGGCGGGCCAATGCCTCGGTCAGGGCGGGGTGCGCGCGGAGCATCTCGTCGCACTCGTGCCACTCGTCGACGGTCATGTTCGGCTGCTGGCCGGGCAGATCCTCCCAGCTGGTGAGGGTGTCGCCGGACAGCGACACGGTGGCGCGGCGCGCCTGGCCGTCGGCACGGTCCCAGCAGACGACGATCGCCTCCCTGGCCCCCGGCTGGCCGCCGGCCTCAAGTTGGGCCAGCGCGTCCTTGGCCAGCTCCTTCAGCTCGATCGAGGCGAACCGCCAGCCATCGCCGATCTTGCGGTCACGCCGCAGGATCGCGGCCGCCTGCCTGATCTCGTCGGCCGACAGCGGATCGAGCGGATGCGAGTTGGTCACTAGGTCATCTTGGCTGATAGCCGACTGCCGGGCCAAGATGTTGGTCCTTGCGGCGCCGGCCGCGCAGGCCATACGTTTTCCGCCATGCACAGTGTGGATCCGACGACGGAGTCGATGATCAGGTCGGTGCTCGCCTACGCGGAGAACCGGCTGCGGCTGGACCCGGTCCCGCTGGACCAGGGATCCCGGGATCCGGCCGAGCTCGACGCGGCGCTGGCCGGGCTGCCGGATGCCGGACCGCACACCCCCGACCAGGTGCTCGGCGTCTGGGCGGCGGTGATGGCGCCCGCCGTCATCTCGGCGGACAGCCCGCGCTTCCTCGGGTTCATCCCGGCCGCGCCGACCAAGGCCTCGCTGCTGTTCGACATGCTGATCTCGTGCGCGTCGATCCAGGGCATCTCCTGGCTAGAGGCAGCCGGCGCGATCCACGCCGAGAACAAGGTGCTGCGGCTGATCGCCGACCGGGCCGGGATGCCGGAGACGGCGGGCGGCTGCTTCGTCTCCGGAGGTTCGGCCGGGAACCTGTCCGCCCTGGTTGTCGCGCGCGAGGTGGCCAAGCGGAAGGCGGGTGTTTCCCGGGCTCAGGGTTCCGGCCAGCGGTGGCGGGTGGCGGTCAGCGAGGACGCGCATTCCTCGATCACCAACACGCTGCGGATCTGCGAGATGGACCCGCTCGTCGTTCGGTCCGGGGATCACCGGCTGACCGGTGCGGGGCTGCGGGCGGCGCTGGCGGATTGCGGGGATCCGGGCTCGGTGGCCGCGGTGGTGGCCACGTCGGGGACCACCAACGCGGGCATCATCGACGACCTGGCCGGCGTGGGCGAGGTGGCCCGCGAGCACCACCTGTGGTTCCACGTGGACGGCGCCTACGGCGGGGCCGGCCTGTTCGCGCCGAGCGTCCGGGCTCGCTACGACGGCATCGAGCATGCCGACTCGTTCATCGTGGACCCGCACAAGTGGCTGTTCGCGCCGTTCGACAGCGCCGCGCTGCTGTACCGGAACCCGTCGGTGGCCCGGTCCGTGCACAAGCAGGACGCCTCCTACCTGGACGTCATCCACGACCGTCCGGGCGAGTGGAACCCGACCGACTACGCCTACCACCTGACCAGGCGGGCCCGCGGCCTGCCGCTGTGGTTCTCGCTGTCGGTGTACGGGGTCGACGCCTACACCGAGGCCATCGAGACGGCGATCGGGCTGGCCCGGGAGGCCGCGGACGAGATCAGGCGGCGGCCCCACCTGGAGCTGGTCCGGGAGCCGTCGCTCGGCGTGGTGCTGTTCCGGCGGGCCGGGTGGGACGCGGCGCAGTACACGGCCTGGGCCGACCGGCTGCTGCAGGATCAGGTGGCCTTCATACCGCCGTCGGCGTGGGAGGGCGAGACGGTGGCGAGGTTCGCGTTCCTGCACCCGCACACCTCGATGGACCTGGTGCGCGAGATCCTCGACCGGATGGACTGACGGGCTCTAGCCCCAGGCGACGCCGGGAGCCTGGGCGCCGGCCGGCCGCGGGCCGGGGTCGGGTGTCTCCTCGTCCTCGGGGATCTCCGCGATCTCCAGGTCCAGGTCCAGTTCCAGGTCCAGGTCGGTGCCACGCATGGCGTCTCCTAACGGGCTGGGAGGGTGAAGGTGACGGTTTGCTGGCTCTGCTGAGTGACGATGGTGCCGATGCCGGCCACCTGGGCGCCGGACCGGGTCATCGTGTCGATCTGCCAGGCCGCGGATCCGTTGAGGCCGCCGGACTGGTACGGCTTCCAGCTCCC
>DAIOWL010000291.1:0-2943 GCA_036758545.1 Streptosporangiaceae bacterium
GCCGGCGGGGCGGGCGGCCAGACCGCCGAGGAGATCGTCCGCGACCTGGACACCAGGAGCCTGGCCAAGGTGCTGGCCGGCCGCTGCCGCCGGCGGGTACGCCGGGCCCTGCCCGGTTAATCCTCATCTGGACGGTAATCCACCGGTACTTCGCTATACGATATTCAGTAAGCCAACATAGCGAAACCAGAAGAACGGGGTCACGGCGGACGGACCCGGTTCGACCGCCGCTATCAGCCACGCCGTGGTCATCGGGGCCGGCGCGACGGACGTGACCGCGCAGAACGGGATCCAGCTGTCCCGCGGCGCTGCCGGCCAGGTGACGGACAGCTCGGTTTCCGGTAACAACTACACCGGGGCGAACAACGCGTCCTCGGCGGGCATCCTGGTCTTCGGCGGCTGCGGCTCGCCCCTCGTCCAGAACGCCCACATCGTCAGGAACAGGCTGACCGGCAACGACGTCGGTGTCTACCTGTCCGACGGCGACCCGACGTGCACCAAGTCGCCCAGCACGCACACCAGCAACATGGCCTGCTTCAACGTGATCGAGAACAGCCACGGGTACCCCGGCGGCCATCCCTCGGCCAACGCGAACCGCACCGGCTGGAGCGTCAGTCCCGCTGTCGGCTTCCAGGCCGGAGTCTCCGACCTCGGCAACCGCGACGAGATCTGCGAGAACGCCATCAGCGGCGCTGGCTACGCCCCGCTCGGCGCGACGCATTCGCTGCCGCACCCGTCGGCCCCGGCGTTCGTCCGCCCAGTCGACATCGTGACCAGGCCGGCGATCCAGCCAGAGACGTTCGGCAACTCCTTCGACGGCCGGCCGTACCACCCGGCCTGACCGCCGTCCGGCCTGACACCGCGCCGGGCAGGCGTGTTCAGCGCCTGCCCGGCGTGCCAGGATGGGCGGCATGACAGACCCGCGCGCCGGGCAGCCCGCTGCCGCTGAAGACCTGGTAGACGTCGCGAAGCTGGTCACCGCGTACTACACGGTGCACCCCGATCCCGGCGATCCCGTGCAGCGGGTGTCGTTCGGCACGTCGGGGCATCGCGGGTCGGCGTTCACGGCGACGTTCAACGAGGACCACATCCTGGCCACCACCCAGGCGATCTGCGAGTACCGGGCCAGCCAGGGGATCGACGGCCCGCTGTACCTGGGCGCAGACACGCACGCGCTCTCCGAGCCCGCGCAGGTCAGCGCGCTGGAGGTGCTCGCGGCTAACGATGTCCGCGTCATGGTCGACGACCGCGGCGGCTACACGCCGACGCCCGCCGTGTCCCGCGCCATCCTGGCGCATAACGCGGCGGGGACGGGCCCGCGCGCTGACGGGATCGTGGTCACCCCGTCGCACAACCCGCCGCCGGACGGCGGCTTCAAGTACAACCCGCCCGACGGCGGGCCGGCCGGAACCGACATCACCCGGCAGATCCAGGACCGGGCCAACGAACTGCTGGCGGACGGGCTGAAGGGGGTGCGCCGTGTCTCCGGCGCCCGGGCGGCCTCGGCCGCCGGGAAGTTCGATTTCCTCGACAGCTACGTGGCCGCGCTCGGGCAGGTCGTGGACCTGGCCGTGATCCGGGCGGCCGGGGTCCGCATCGGCGCCGATCCGCTCGGCGGGGCGAGCGTGGCCTACTGGGGCGAGATCGGCGACCGGTACGGCCTCGACCTGACCGTCGTCAACCCGGCGGTGGACGCCACCTTCCGGTTCATGACGCTGGACTGGGACGGCAAGATCCGGATGGACTGCTCCTCGCCGTTCGCCATGGCCGCGCTGATCGGCCGGCAGCACGAGTTCGCCGTCGCGACCGGAAACGACACCGACGCGGACCGGCACGGCATCGTCACGCCGGACGCCGGCCTGCTCAACCCCAACCACTACCTCGCGGTCGCCATCGACTACCTGTACCGGCACCGGGACGGCTGGCCGGCCGCGGCCGCCGTGGGGAAGACGCTGGTCAGCTCCTCGATGATCGACCGAGTGGCGGAGGGCCTGGACCGGGAGCTGCTGGAGGTCCCGGTCGGGTTCAAGTGGTTCGTGCCCGGACTGCTGGACGGCTCGGTGGCCTTCGGCGGCGAGGAGAGCGCCGGGGCCTCGTTCCTGCAGCGCGACGGCTCGGTCTGGACCACGGACAAGGACGGGATCATCCTGGCCCTGCTCGCCTCCGAGATCACCGCGGTGACCGGGCACTCACCGTCCGAGCTCTATCACGACCTGACGTCCCGGTACGGCGACCCGGCCTACGCGCGCGTCGACACCGCGGCCAGCCGGGAGCAGAAGGAGGCCCTGGCCAGGCTCTCCCCCGAACAGGTCGCCGCGACCGAGCTCGCGGGCGAGCCGATCACCGCGGCGCTGACGACCGCGCCGGGGAACGGCGCGCCGATCGGCGGGCTCAAGGTGGTGGCCGGCTCCGGCTGGTTCGCCGCCCGCCCGTCCGGCACCGAGGACGTCTACAAGCTCTACGCCGAATCCTTCCGCGGCCCCGAGCACCTCGCGGCCATCCAGGACCAGGCCCGGGAGATCATCAGCGCCGCGATCGGCGGCTCCTGACCAGCCCAGACTTGTGCCGCAGCCGCACCGGGCGCGCTCTCCACACGAACTACATATGGTCTTCATCCGGGTGCCACCATGGTTCGCTGAGCTAGCCTCGTGGATCTTGCCGGGCGGGAGAGGCTCATGGTGCGGCGCGCCGGGGCGGAGCAGGCATGCGGACCTGCGCCGGATACCCCCCGGACCGCTGCCCCGGGCAGACGGTCACCCTGCCTGTCGAGCTTGCCGCGGTACCAGCGACGAGGACGTTCCGCCCCGGGGTGTCCCCCGTGCTCCCATTCCCGTACGCGGCTGAGGACGGGCCGGTCAGCACCCGTCCTGTCGGCGTGGGGGTGGGCGGGAAGGAGCACGGCGCTTCGCGGTATCGCGGCACCGCCCGGCAATTGATCCGCCG
>DAIOWL010000291.1:3043-7971 GCA_036758545.1 Streptosporangiaceae bacterium
GGCCGCCGGGCGATGGCCCGGCAGAAGTCCACGGCGTCCAGGGTCCAGCTCGGGCCGTTGGCCCCGGCTCGCCAGGTCCCGCCGGCCGGCCCGGTGAGCGTCAGCTCGAAGTCCTTGCCGTGCCGGTCGGCCCACTCGGCCACGACGTCGGCGACGATCACGCCGTCGTGGCCGGCGGTCAGCCGCGGCTCCGTGCCGGTGGCCGCGGCGATGTCCAGGCGGTGCATCCACGGGTCACGGGTCAGCATCACGTCGATCAGGTAGCCGAACGTCCAGGGTTCCCGCACCCCGTTCACCTCCTGGAGCACCGGCATGGTACGGCGCCGGATGAAGCCGGGGGTGCGGCGGCGGCCGGTCGCGGCCTTCGGCCCGCGGGCGGCGAAACGCCGGGTGATCCGCTCCGGCGTCCAGTCCGCGCGCTCGTCCACCTGGAGCTGGGTGAGCGCGTCGATGTAGATGCCGCCGGACCCTGCCGCCTTGGTCGCCTTGCGCTGCTGGCGGAGGTTCTCCCTGATCGAGGCGGCCATCTCGGCCATGCCGAGCATGTGGGCGGCCATCTGGCGGACGTCCCAGGCCGGGCAGTCGGTCGGCCTGGCCCACTGGGCCGGGGTCAGGGACCGGAACAGCTCGGCGCAGCGGTCGTACTCGGCGGCGGCCAGGCGCATGGCCACCGGCCGGGGCAGGGCAGATTCGCGTGGGTTCATCGTGGGGCCTTTCCTAGGGCAGACCTAGATCGTCTGCGAACATCGACATCACCCGGGGGATCAGGCGGCGCCACCGCTGGCCGCCCGGGTCGTTGGCGAGCTGCTGGTTGACCAGGCCGCCGAGGAGCGCGGTGTAGATGTCGGCGTCCTCGTCCCTGGTGATGCCGATGCCGCGCAGCTGGTCGAGCATGAGGTCGTAGACCTGCATGGCCGGCGCGTAGGCCTCGGCGCTGGGCTGGAAGTTCGGGACGACGTTGACGTCCATCAGCTGGTGTCGTGGCAGGTCGGCGACTGCGAAGTCGAAGTAGTGCTCGGCTATGGCGATCAGCCGGGGGCGGGGCTCGGCAGGCAGGTCGTGGGCCGCGCTCCTCGCGTCATCGAGGTAGACCTGCCAGGCCTGCTTGAACATCGCGTCGTAGATGGCCTGCTTAGAGGCGAAGTGCGAGTACAGCGAGGGCTGCTGCATGCCTACCCGGGTAGCGATGTCGCGCAGCGTCAGCCCGGCGATGCTGGTCTCGTGCGCGGCGTCCCAGGCCGCGTCGAGGATCTCCCGCCTGATTGCCTCATGGCGTTCGGCTCTCCTATCGCGATTAGGTTTTACTATCACCGTTTGATCATGAGCCTTGCGCCCGCGCCGTGTCAAGGGCTCTGCGATGTGGCGCCGCGCGGGCGCGGGGTGGGGCGGCGCGCGGGCGCGGTAAACATCACCAGTCACATCAGCACTGCCAGCACCGCATTCCCGGCCAGTTCATAGCCCGCGGCCGGACGGCACGGTCCCGGAAACCGGACTCGAGCCACACCGGCACCATCAGCCGCACCATCTGGGTGCGCCAAGCCAGTTGGAACGCTATGAAACCCCGGATCCACTGCGTTCTAACGCCGTGGAATCCCGGATCCAGTGCGTCGGGTGGGCGCGTCCGGTGGGCGTAACGCCGCGGCCTGAGGCAGTGGAATCCCGGATCCAGTGCGTGGTCACGCTGCGGCTGTGCGGGAAATCGGTTGCTGGGTATGCATGAAGGGCCAGCGAGAGGAGATCAGGTCCGATGACCATCCCGGAGACCTTCAGCACCGGAGTCGCCCACAAGATCGGCCGCTATTCCGACGCGGTCCGGGTGCCGGCTGGATACGAGCAGATCGTGACGTCGGGAACGCCCGGGCTGCGGCCGGACGGGACGCTGCCCGACGACTTCGCCGAGGAGGCCAGGCAGGCCTGGCGTAATGTCGCCGAGGCGCTCGCCGCCGCAGGCGCGCAGCTGACCGATATCGTCAGCGTCCGCCAGTGGCTGACCAGCGCCGACTATATCCCCGTATACGCGGCGGTCAGGTCCGAGGTGATCAAGCACGAACCCACCTTCATGCTCGGCGTGCTGTCGGGGCTGGTGTGGCCGCAGATCCGGGTGGAGATCGAAGTGACCGCGGTGCGTCCGGCGGGCGGCTAGTCCCCCGAGCGGCCGCAGCTGAGCAAGCCGAGGAACCGGTACGTGTACTACCCGGGCACCGCCGAGGTCCCGGAGTCGGTCGCGCCGAACATCCGCAACCGGTCGTTCACGATCGCGGTCGAGGTCACCATCGATACCGAGGACGCGGCCGGCGTGCTGCTCGCCCACGGGGCCCGGTTCGGCGGGCATGCGCTTTACGTCAAGGACGGGAAGCTCAAGTACTGCTACAACTTCGCCGGCCAACAGGAGCAGATCGTCGAGTCGTCCGACCGGGTGCCCACCGGGCACGCGGTCCTGTCGGCCAACTTCGAGCGCGAAGGCGACTCCATGCCGGCCGAGGGCACCCTCGTCCTGCATATCGGCGACAGGGAGGTCGGGCGAGGACGGATCAGGACCCAGCCCGGTAAGTTCTCCATCGCCGGGGAAGGGCTCAACGTCGGCAAGGACGGCGGCGAACCAGTCACCGACGACTACCCGGGCCAGGCACCCTGGGCCTTCACCGGCGGAACGGTTCGCCGGGCCGCGGTTGACGTCAGCGGGCAGCCGTTCGTCGACCTGGCCGCCGAGGCGCGGATGGCCTTCCTGCGCGACTGAACTCGCGCGTGGGCAAGCAGGGTAACCCGCCGAGTCAGCCGGGCTGGCTGGCCCGGTGGGTTCCCGCCGCGTCGTGGCTGCCCCGGTACCAGCGCGGCTGGCTGGCCGGCGACGCCATCGCGGGGTTCACGATCTGGGGCCTGCTGGTCCCCGAGATGATCGCCTACGCCAGCCTGGCCGGGCTGCCGCCGCAGGCCGGGCTGTATACGCTGCTGGCCTCGCTGGCCCTCTACGCCATCTTCGGCACCAGCCGTCATCTGGTGGTGGCGGGCACCTCGGCCTCGGCCGTGCTGGTCTTCTCGGCCGTGACAGCCCTGGGCCCAAGGACGCGGGTAGCTACGCCACGCTGGCGGCGGGGATGATCGTCCTGACCGGGCTGATCTTCGTCATCGCCGGGCTGCTGCGGCTGGGGTTCATCACCGCGTTCCTGTCGCGGCCGGTCATGGAGGGTTTCGTCTTCGGGCTGGCCATCTTCGTGACGGTGAGCCAGCTGCCCAAGCTGTTCGGGCTGAAGAAGGGTCCTGGCGATACGGTCCGACAGTTCAGCTACCTGCTGGGCCACCTCGGGAGCACCAGCCTGATCACCCTCGCGGTCGGGCTGGTGGCCCTGGTCCTGCTGTTCGTGCTGGAGTGGTACGTGCCGCGGCTGCCCGGCGGGCTGATCGTGCTGGCGGCGGCGATCGCCATCAGCGCCGGGCTCGGTCTGTCCGGCCACGGCGTCACGGTGGTCGGCACGATCCCGACCGGGCTGCCCGGCGTGTCGTGGCCGATCCCGGCGCTACCGGGGTGTTCGCCGACCTCAGCCGGCACCGCGGGATCGTGCCCGTGCCCGGCGTGCTGATCGTCCGGCCCGACGCTCCCCTGTTCTACGCCAACGCCGAGCAGCTCGGCAAGCTGGCCGGCGGCCTGGCCGCCAGGAACGTCCCGCTCGGCCTGGCCCACGTGCACGGCCCGGTCCTGGAGATGGCCGAACGGTCCGGGCTGCTCGCCAGCGTCGGCGCGGATCACGTCTTCCCGACCACGCCCGCCGCCGTGGCCTGGGCGCAGTCGGTAGCCAGTACGCCGGCTCCGGGCTAGATGTCCCGCCGTTCAGCCAGGTCGGGTTGCTGCGCCTCGGCGGCGAGCCTGATGCTCTCCTCGCGGTAGAGCAGCCGGTGCAGGCCAGCCGCGAGCACGCCGCCGATCAGCGGCGCCACGATGAACAGCCAGACCTGGCTCAGGGCGGTGCCGCCGACCACCAGGGCGGGACCGAGGCTGCGAGCCGGGTTCACCGACGTGCCGGTGACCGGGATGCCGATGAGGTGCACGACGGTCAGCGTCAGCCCGATGGCGACGGCCGCCGTGGCCGCGTTGGCGGTCGCCGACGTCACCCGCAGGACGATGAAGACGAACAGCGCGGTCAGGATGATCTCGAAGATGAACGCCCCGCCCAGGCCGATGTGAATGAGGGACTGCTTACCCCAGCCGTCGGTACCCAGGCCGGTGATGGTCCGGTGATAGAAGGGCGAGGTGCTGAACGAGCCCCACAGCACCAGCGCACCGACGATCCCGCCGGCGAACTGGGCGATCCAGTAGCCGACCGCCTCGGTCAGCGAGATGCGCCCGGTGAGCAAGGCGCCGACGGTGACCGCGGGGTTGACGTGGCTGCCGGATATCGGCCCGATCATGTACACCAGCGCCAGCAGGGTCAGGCCGAACGCCAGCGCGGTGGCCACCACCCCGGCCGCCACGCTGGCGCCGGCGAGCCGGAAGCCGAACATCAGCGTGGCCACGCCCACGGCGAAGAACACCAGGATCGCCGTGCCAAGGAACTCAACCGCAAGCTTCCTGATCATTATGTGACGATAACGACGGAAGCGGGCAGCGTCGTCACCCCGGCAGAGTGAGACTAGGGTGGCGGAGCGAGCTCGGCTTGGCGGGCGAGGAAGCGGAGGTGTGCGGCGCGGGCATCCCAGGAGTAGATGACGGCGGTACCGGCGATGAGATCGTGCAGGGCACGGTGCTCCCGCTGCACGAGGATGCCGAGGAAGCCCAGGCCGAAGAGCAGGAAGCTGAGCGGGAACACCAGTGCGCGGACGATGCCCTGCCGCGGTTCCAGCACCGAGCCATCCGCCCTGACAACGCGTATGCCGAGCGTCGCCATGCCGAAGGTCCGGCCGCTCACCGCCCAGGAATAGCCGAAGTAGAAGAA
>DAIOWL010000292.1:0-3805 GCA_036758545.1 Streptosporangiaceae bacterium
GCCAGGGACTTGGCGGCGCCGGTGACCGTGATGGCGGCGGTGGCGGTGGTTACCGGCGGCCAGGCCGCCGCGCACGCCCCTGAACACTGCGACCTGGTGCCCTTGTCGGCTTCGAACGCGTACACGGTGAAGCCCTGGCTGTCGGTGAGGATCGTGCCGAGCGAGGTGTGCCGCACCATGAGGCCGGCTCCGCCGGCCGCGTGCGCGGTGGCGGCCCGCGCGCTGGGCGCGGCCGGCCCGTACGGCCCCACGCCGCTCCCCGGCGATGAGCTGCACGCGGCGATAATCGCCGCGCCCGCTATGGCGGCCGGCAGCGCCAGCAGCATCCGAGGGCGGCGTTTGAGTACTTGCAGGCTGGAAAGCCGCTTCGTAGTGTCCGTGTTCATGTCGTGTCTCCTGGTGGTATCTGGTCGGCGTGCGCTGATGGCGGCGGTCAGGCCGCGGTGCGGCGCCAGGGGCTCGCTCCTGCTGGCGGGTTCTGGCTGCGCGTCGATGCGAACGGGTGGTGGAAGGCGTGGATCGCCTCCGGCCCCGTCGCCGGGTAGAGCATGAACCGGTTTGCCTCGCGCGTGTCCTGAACCTCGACGCGGAATTCGTCGCCGGGATCGCCGTGACTCCAGAACAGGTCGACGACGATCCCGGCGGTCTCCCGGTGCCCGAAATGAGCGTCTGGGCTGGGCATGTGCGTCCACCTCCATGTATGAGTGCCTTGCATGAGTTCCACGATGCAAGGCGCCGCGGCTGGTGTCGCTGCGGCTAGCGACCTGATTGGGGTAGGGCCTGCAGGTCTATCCGGTGGTGACGCGCAGCGGCCAGCGGGTGACAACGGAGGCGTGATCGCGCGACCGGAGCTGCCAGATAATGCGGAAACGCTGTTCCGGGCCGTCTGCCCCGGGCGACGCGGCAGGTTGCCAGCGCCGGCCGGGGCAGATGCTTATCACAGCCAGACTCAAGCGCTAGGTCCGTACTGCGGTTCGGTCGAAGCGCTGCTGGAAGGGAGCATTTTCATGTCATTGCGTCACACGGCGCGGCGCCTAAGCCTGCCCGCCCTGCCGGCCGCCGCCCTGGCGGCCGCCCTGCTCGCCATCGGGCCCTGCCGCGCCGCGTCCGCAGGCGCCTCGGCTGGCGCCGCGACGGCGGCAGGTGGCGGGCACTCCGCCAAGCCCGTGATCGTGCTGGAGCACGGCGCCTGGGCGGACGGGGCCAGCTGGGACGGCGTCATCAGCCGCCTGCAGCGAGCCGGGCTCACGGTGTACGCGCCGCCCAACCCGCTGCGCAGCCTGCCGCAGGACTCCGCCTACCTGCACGACTTCCTCACCCACAACGCGGCCCTGGCCGGGCGGCCGATCGTGCTGGTCGGGCACTCCTACGGCGGGGCGGTGATCACCGAGGCCGCAGTCGGCCACCGCGAGGTCAAGGCCTTGGTGTACGTGGACGCCTTCATCCCCGACCAGGGCGATACCCTGCTCGGCCTAGTCAGCGCTCAGCCCGGATCATGCCTGGGCGGCAACCCCGCCGACGTCTTCAACCTCGTGCCCTACCCCGGCGGGTCGGCCGGCGACGTGGATACCTACATCAAGCCGAGCCTGGTCCCCGGCTGTTTCGCCAGCGGCCTGCCTGCACCCCAGGCCGCGGTAATCGCCGCCACCTAGCGGCCGCTGGCCGCGAGCACCCTCGGCCAGCCCTCGGGGCCCCCCGCCTGGAAGAGCATCCCATCCTGGGCCGTGGTCGGTACCGCGGACCGGGTCATCCCGCCCGCCGATCTGACCTTCATGGCCACCCGCGCGGGCGCCCACATCACCGACGTCAACGCCGGGCACCTGTCCCTGATCTCCAAGCCATCGGTCATCACCCGCGTCATCCTCCAGGCCGTCCAGGCCAGCAGGTGGACCCGCGAGCCGGCTTGGTGTCCTGCGGATCTGGCCCGGGCTCGCGGGACACCGGGCGGCTCACGCCCGCCTGGTGCTTCCGCCGGATCACCCGGTCGCGGCGAACGGCGGCGAGCTCCGCGCCGCCGACGGCCAGGTTCGCGCGTTCGCCACCATGCCCACCCAGCTCACCGCCAGGACCTGCCGCAGTGGATCGGCGACGCCCGCGCCGTTGGCCTGCCCGGCCTGTCCTTCTTCGCCAAGAGCCTCGAGCAAGACCTCGACGCCGGGGAGGTGCGGACGCTGCTCGCGGACCGTTCTGCCGAGGGCATTTCTGGGACTGGCCGGACGACACCGAGGTGGTAATGGCCCGCAAGCCCGGCTGAACAAGCAGCGGTGGCATCTCCTGCGGCGGGTGGCCCGCGTTCGTGGTCGCCTGCTCATTGAGGTTCGGTCGTCGCCCCTCTGAAACCCCGCCTAGCTGTTGCCGCCCGGGCGCTGGCCTCTCCTTGCCCGGCCCGGAGAGGCCTGCACCGCGGGTGCCGATGGTGACTAGCTCCGGAGGAAGGCCAGCAGGTCGGCGTTGAACTGGTCCTGATGGGTGGCGGTGAGGCCGTGCGGCGCGCCCGGGTAATAGATTTCCTGCGCGTCCCTGATGAGCCTGGCCGATTTCCTGGCCGAGTCATTGACGGAAACGACCTGGTCGTCCTCGCCGTGCAGGACCAGGGTCGGGACGTCGAACTTCTCGAGGTCCTCGGTGAAATCGGTCTCGGAGAAGGCCTTGATGCTGTCGTAGGCGTTCTTCAGGCCGGACTGCATGCTCCACAGCCAGAACTGATCCAGCACGCCCTGGGAGACCTCGGCGCCCGGCCGGTTCGCGCCGTAGAACTGGATCGCCAGATCCTTGTAGAACTGCGACCGGTCCTTGACCAGGCCCGCGCGCAGGCCGTCGAGCACCTCCAGCGGCAGGCCCTCCGGATTGGCCGCGGTCTTCAGCACGAGCGGCGGCACCGCGGAGACCAGGACCGCCTTGGCCACCCGGCCCGTGCCGTGGCGGCCGATGTAGCGGGCGACCTCGCCGCCGCCGGTGGAGTGGCCCACCAGCGTGGCATCCCTGAGATCGAGCGCCTCGATCACGGCCGCGAGATCGTCGGCGTAGCCGTCCATGTCGTTCCCCGACGACGCCTGGCTGGAACGGCCATGACCGCGCCGGTCATGCGCGACGACGCGGAAGCCGTTCTGCGCGAGGAACAGCATCTGGCCGTCCCATGCGTCCGAGCTCAGCGGCCAGCCGTGTGAGAACGTGACGACCGGGCCCTCGCCCCAGTCCTTGTAGTAGATTTCCGTGCCGTCTTTGGTGGTGATCGTGCTCATGTCCGTACTCCGTTCGCAGTTCGGCGCAACGCCGCGGTTTGCGCCGCAGGTCGACCATGTGTGAATCCCTCATAGGTTGCTGGCGATGGTTCTGGCGGTCTGTCTCCCCTCGGTTTGTGAGGTGTCGCTGGCTGTGTGAGGCGGGCTGGTGCCGATTCCAGCCGAGGCTCTCGAAGCGCTTGACCGCCGCTCGAAGCTGAGCGGGTTACCCGCAGGCCGCGGATCGGGCCGATCGTGCCGGGCTGTTTCGTAGTGTCAGCGTTCATGTCAGGACCCCTTCGGTTGTGATCTGAGACCGTCCTGCCGCAGGCAGCAGGACCTCATCAGGCCTGGTCCCCGTTCACGCCGCCCGCGTGCCGGCCGGCGCCGAGAACGGGTGATGAAAGGCCTGGATCGCCTCTCGCCCGGTTGCCGGGTACAGGACAAAGCGAGTTCCGTCGCGCCTGTCCTTAACCTCCACGCGCAATTCGTCGTGAAGATCGCGGCGGTCCCAGAACAGGTCGACCACGATCCCGGCAGCCTCCCGGTGCCCGAAATGATCGGTTCCGCGGATCATCTCCTCC
>DAIOWL010000292.1:3815-7937 GCA_036758545.1 Streptosporangiaceae bacterium
GATCAATGGGTGCATGAGCACCGCCGCATCGAACAGCTCGGGCGCGGCAAAGAGCACGGACGCAAGGATATTCGCGCCGTTCGAATAGCCGAGCCCCAGCACCTCTTGCGATCCGGCAGCCTCCCGGTGCCCGAAATGATCGGTTCCGCGGATCATCTCCTCCACCTCCAGTTCCTGCGCCTGTGAGAGGCACACGACCCACGTTGCGCGAAGCAGCGGGCTGTGTCGCTGCGGCCAGCAGCCCTCCAGGGGTGGGGCCAGCAGGTCTGTCCGACGGCCACCGGGCGACAATGAAGGGGTGATCGCGCGACCCGAGCCAGAGAATGCGGAGACGCTTTTCCGGGCTGTCGCGGCCGTCGCCGACGCCCTGTACGTTGTCGACGCCGCGGGACGAATCACCTTCCTCAACCCCGCCGCCCTGAAGATCCTCGGCTATGCCGATGAGGACGAACTGCTCGGCTGCCCCAGCCACGAGACGATCCACTACCTGCGCCCGGACGGCTCACCGTTCCCGGCAACCGAGTGCCCGCTCCTGCTCCCCCGCCTAACCGGGGAAACGGTCCACGTCGACCTCGACTGGTTCGTCCGCAAAGACACCACGCACGCCACAGTCTCCTACTCGTCCGCGCCCGTCGACCTCACCGACGGCCGCGGTGCCGTTGTGGCCTTCCGGGACATCTCCGACCGATTGCGGCTCAGGGAACTGGAGGCATCCCGCGCTCGCATCGCCCAAGCGGCCGACGACGCTCGCAGGACGATCGAACGCGACCTCCACGACGGCGCGCAGCAGCAGTTCGTCGCCGTCGCTATGCGACTGGAAAACGCCCGCCGCCAGCTCGCGGCCGCGCCTGATGACGCCGCGCGGCTCCTCCAGGCCGCGCATGCCGACCTACGCGAAGCCATCGCAGAACTCCGGCGCCTAGCTCATGGAATCCACCCCGCGGAGCTACCGGAAAAAGGGCTCATCCCCGCCCTGCGGACACTCGCGCGCCGGGCGGCGGTACCAGTCGACGTGACGGCACCAGACGTCGGACGGCTGCATCCTGCCATCGAGGCCACCGCGTACTACATCGCGGCCGAGGCCATAGCGAACGCCGTCAAGCACGCACGCGCCCATCAGGTCGAGATAACACTGGCCCGGACACCACAAGCACTCCAGCTCACCATTTCTGACGACGGCGTCGGCGGAGCGGCCGTCAGCGGAGGCACAGGACTGCAGGGCCTTCACGACCGCGCGGACGCAGTCGGCGGCCACATCACACTGGTAAGCCCGGCCGGCGGGCCGACCGTCCTCACGGCCGATCTCCCGGTCCTCGGGCCGCACACCGACAGAAAGTAGCTTGCCCATGCCTCTGCGCCTGGTCCTGGCCGACGACGCGGCCTTGATCCGCCAGGCACTCGCGGAACTCCTCCAGCGGGCCGGCGTCGAAGTCGTCGCACAAGTCGGCAATGCGCCATTGCTCGTGCGGGCCGTCGAAGATACCCGGCCCGACATAGCAATCATCGACATCCGCATGCCCCCGACCCAGACCCGAGAAGGCATTCACGCGGCGCTTGAGATCCGCAAGCTCTTCCCGGCCGTCGGGATCTTGCTCCTGTCAACCCACACTCAGATCGACGACGCGGTCCAGCTGTTCTCCGCAACCGCCAGCCGCGTCGGCTACCTCCTCAAAGACTCAATATCCGACCTCGACGAACTCATCGACGTGCTCACGCGCATCAGCGAAGGCGGCACCGTCCTTGACCCCAAGCTCGTCGTCGAACTGCTCGCGACCAGACGGCGGACAGACCCCCTCGACGCGCTCACGCCACGAGAACGCGAGGTGCTCGCGCTCATGGCCCAAGGGCAATCGAACGCCGGCATCGCAGAGACCCTCTGGATAACCCACGGCGCAGTCGAAAAGCACATCAAGCATATCTTCGCCAAACTCGGAATCCCCGCCACCTCTGACACCCACCGACGCGTCCTCGCCGCCATCACATTCCTCGAAACCCGTTAACCTGCGCTTGGCCGGCTCAATGAGCGTTTTCCATCGTGGTATGACCTAATTGCATTGATGGCACTCGCCCCTCTGGGATTACCTGACGTGCCGTTCCACGACTCGTTCCATGCCCGAAGCCCTTACCTCCTGTCATTCTGCTACTGTGCGTAACGCCGCTGAGGGTGCTGCATCCGCGCCCGCGAGCGGGCCCCGGCCGTGGCTTGCTCTGACTCGATCGCTGGCTCAATCCCCACGCTGAACTGTGAGCCGGTTCGGCCGCGCCGGATGCTGGCGTGGTCGGTGAGCCAGACGTACCGTGCAGTAGAGGACCAGCAGCCTGAGGCCACATTCCGGCACCTTTCTAATGCCGTTGAACAGGCGGCCATCCGGCGGGCGGGTCTTGCGAGGCCTGGGCGTCCTGTACTATCTCGCGGAGATGACAACGGCAGATCGGAGAGGGACCTATGGGAGCGGAGCTCAATCCGGCGCGGCGGCTGCACGCGCTTGGCCAGAGCCTGTGGCTGGACAGCATTAACCGGGTCATGCTGCGCTCGGGGGCGCTTGCCCGCTACGTAAGCGAGCTCGCAGTCACCGGGCTGACATCTAATCCGACGATCCTCGGGCACGCCATGGCCGCCGGATCGGATTATGACAGCTCCCTCGCCCGCCTGGTGGGCGCAGGCGTCACCGGTGCGCAGGATCTGGTGTATGCCCTGGCCCTGGAGGACCTGGCCGAGGCGGCGGCGCTGTTCAGACCGGAGTGGGAGCGCACGGCCGGCGCGGACGGCTATGTGTCGCTGGAAGTGCCCCCCGATGCCGCCTACGACGCGGCGGCGACGATCGCTCTAGCCCGCCGGCTGCACGACCAGGCCGGCTTCCCCAACCTGCTGGTGAAGATCCCCGGCACTCCCCAGGGCCTGACCGCCATGGAGGAGGCGATCACCGCTGGCATCGGGGTGAATGTGACGCTGCTGTTCGCTGACAGCCACTACCTGCGCACCGCCGGCGCCTACATGCGTGCGCTGGAGCGCCGCCGCAGCGCCGGACTGGACCTGGCCGTGCCCTCTGTGGCCTCACTGTTCATCTCACGCTGGGACACGGCCGCCGACCCGTTGCTGCCGCCCGCGCTTCACGGCGGCCTCGGGCTGGCGATGGCGCAGAAGACCTACTCCTCCCATCTGCAGCTGCTCTCGGACGAGCGCTGGCAGGCCCTGGCCGGGGCCGGCGCCCGCCCGCAGCGGGTCCTGTGGGCATCTACCTCCACCAAGGACCCGAACCTCCCGGACACCTACTACCTGGGCCGCCTGGCCGCCCCGGGCACGATCGACACGGTCCCGGAAAAGACGCTGCTCGCCTTCGCCGATCATGGCCGCCTCGACGAGCGCCTCGAGCCGGACTACGCGGCCGCGGAGCGGACCATCGCGGCAATAGCCGACGCCGGTATCGACGTCGACATCCTCGCTGAACGTCTCCAGCGCCAGGGCGCGGGCGCGTTCGGGGCAGACTGGGCCGGGCTCCTCGCCGCGATACAGGAAAAGGCAGGGAAGCCAGTGCTATGACCGGTAACGCATGCCTCGTTGGAGGCTTCAGTTGAGCCGACTGTTGGCATGTCGATTACGGTTCCGGCCAGATCCCACACCTGCACCGTGCCGTCGCTGCAGCCGCTGACCGCAGTCCGGCTATCCGCGGTGACCGCCACCGCGGTGACCGCCACCCCGGTGACCGGGCGGGTGTGGCCGGTGAGGGTCTGCCTGCTGGAGCGCCTCCGGCCCGTGCCAGGTCAGGATGCGGGCGGCGTCCGCGGGAGTGCAGGCATCAGCGCCGTAGGCCCAGGTCCCGTGGCGGGGCTTGAGGGCCATCACGAACGGCAGCCCGGCCTCGGCCAGTTCGCCGCGGAACCCGTCCTGGTCCCCGTACGCGCTGTCCGCGGCCACCGCGCGGAACACGAACCCCGCGGCCGGGGCCCTGACCGCCAGGTCCGCGCCAATCTGCAGCTTGGTCCGGAACGCCGGATCGCCCTTCCCCTCGCGAAGTGCCTCGCCGGGGTGTACGGCACCGCATGCACCGGGTAATACAGCCGCTCATCGGCGCGGTTGACGGATCGGCCAGCAGCAGCTCCAGCCGCCGGGCATTGATCAAT
>DAIOWL010000293.1:0-7935 GCA_036758545.1 Streptosporangiaceae bacterium
AGACCGTCCCGGGCGATCCGCGGCTGCGCGCCTGGCGGGAGCGGATGATCAACCGCTGCATCGGCGAGCTGGGCCAGGACCGGGCGGACCAGATCGTGCACGCCCCGGTGGCCCTGGAGCTGTCCAAGGGGTGCACGGTGGGCTGCTGGTTCTGCGGGGTCGCGGCGCCGAAGTTCGAGCACACCTGGAAGTACACCGTCCAGAGCGGCCGGCTGTGGCGGGAATGCCTGGGCGTGGTGGCGGAGGTGTACGGCATCGCGGCCCGGCGCGGGTTCTTGTACTGGGCCACCGACCCGCTGGACAACCCGGATTACGAGCACTTCCTCGCGGACTTCTACGACGTGTTCGGGGTCTGCCCGCAGACCACGACCGCACAGGGGCAGAAGGACATCGAGCGGACCAGGCGGGTCCTGCAGCTCGCCCATTCGCTGGGCTCGGCGGTCGACCGGTTCTCGATCATCGCGCTGAACTCGCTGTATCGCGTGCACGAGGGGTTCACCCCCGAGGAACTGCTGCGGGTGGAGTGCGTGCCGCAGAACAAGGAGTCGGCCGAGGGTGGCCTGATCCGCAAGTCCAACGCTGGCCGGGCGCGGAAATTCGCCAAGAAGCGGAGTAGCGAGCTGGTCTCTGAGGAGCAGAGCTCGACGATCGCGTGCGTGTCCGGGTTCCTGTTCAACATGGTGGACCGCACGGTCAAGCTCATCAGCCCGTGCAACGCCAGCGACCGGTGGCCGCTCGGCTACTGGGTGATCGCGCAGGGCACCTTCGACACGGCGGATGAGCTGCGCGACCTGATGCGGTCGATGATCGACGAGACGATCAGGGACAGCCTCGGCGTGCTCGATACCGTGCGGCTGCGGCACGACGTGCGGATCGTGGTCGGGCCCGAGCGGCTGCGGGTGGTCTCGATGGGCCTCGGCCTGGCCTTCGAGAACCAGCCGCAGGCCGACGAGCTGGCCGAACTGCTGGCCGCGGGCACGTACACCGTGGAGCAGATCGCGCTGCGGCGGCGCCAGGCCGCCGGGGTCCCGCCGGCCGAGACCCTCGCCGTCCTGGACCGGCTGTTCCTCGGCGGTTTCTTCGACGAGGAGCCGGCCGTGCCGGAGAGCCCAGCCCCGGAGAGCACCGTGCCGGAGAGTACTGCGCCGGAACCCACCCGGCTGCTCCAGCTCACGGCGACCGGGCGGCCAGCGGAATGAACAGCGGGATGACCGGCGCGCCGGAGCTCGCTACCTGCTCTCCCGCGGTCGCAGGGGCCGCGGGAGAGCGGGGGGTGCCGGACGTCTTCCTGGTCACGATGCCGTACGCCTCGCCGACCCGCCCGTCCATGGCGCTCGGGCTGCTGAAGGCGATCCTGGCCGAGGGCGGCATCACCGCGTCGGTGGCCTACGCCAACCTCTGGTTCGCCGAGAGTGTCGGGCTGCGCCGGTACTCGCTGTGCGCGTCGAACATGCCCATCGTGTTCCTGGCCGGCGAGTGGACCTTCGCCGGCGCGGCCTTCCCCGACGACCCGCGGCGCGCCGAACGCGACGCCGAGTACCTGCGCCAGGTCCGCCAGGCCAGCGACGGCTACCCGCAGGTCTGGTCCGGTGCCCGCGGCGCCGAGTTCACCGCGGACCTGCTGGCGCTGCGCGCCGCGGCGACCGAGTTCGTGGACGAGGCCGCGCGGCGCGTGCTCGCCAGCGGCGCAAAGGTAATCGGCTGTACGTCGACCTTTGAGCAGCACGTGGCGTCGCTGGCGCTGCTGCGCCGGGTGCGTGAGCTCGATCCCGGCGTCATCACCATGCTCGGCGGCGCCAACTGCGAGACCGTGATGGGCGAGGCCACGCACCGGTGCTTTCCGTGGGTGGACTACGTGGTGTCCGGCGAGGCCGACGGCCTGGTCACGGAGCTGTGCCGGCTGGCGCTGACCCGCGGCCGCGACGTAGCGGCGGAAGAACTACCGCGCGGGGTGCTCGGGCCCGCCCACCGGCAGGCACAGCAGGGCGATGCGGGGGCACGCCCAGCTGGCCCCAGGAAGGCACGGGGCAAGCTGGCCCGGGCGCTGTTCGGTGACCTGGACAGCCTGCCCACCCCGGAGTACGACGACTACTTCGACACGCTGGCGGCGTCGCCGCTGGAAGCCAACGTGCGGCCGGGCCTTCCGCTGGAATCCTCGCGCGGTTGCTGGTGGGGCGCGGCCCACCAGTGCACGTTCTGCGGGCTGAACGGGACCAGCCTGGGCTACCGGTCCAAGTCACCCGAGCGGGTGCTCGCGGAGGTGCGCGAGCTCGAGGACCGGTACGGCGTCAGCGACTTCGAGGCGGTCGACAACATCCTCGACATGGGCTACCACAAGACGCTGCTGCCCGAGCTGGCCGCCGACACCCGCACCCGGCGGATCTTCTACGAGATCAAGGCGAACGTCAGCCGGGCCCAGGTGGCGGCGCTGGTGGACGCCGGGATCATGTGGGTCCAGCCGGGCATCGAGTCGCTGCACAGCGAGGTGCTCCGGCTGATGGACAAGGGCATCCAGGGGTGGCAGAACGTCCAGCTGCTCAAGTGGGCCCGCGAGCTGGGGCTCCGGCTGTCCTGGTCGATCCTGTGGGGCTTCCCGGGCGAGAAGGACGACTGGTACGAGGACATGGCCGAGTGGCTGCCCGCCCTGGCGCACCTGCCGCCGCCGGCGGCCACGCCCCGCGTCCGGTACGACCGGTACAGCGTCTACCACGAGCAGGCCAGCCAGCAGGGCCTGATCCTGTTCCCGATCGGCACGCTGTCGCTGGTCTACCCGGCCGGGCCGGGCGACCTGGACGCGCTGGCGTACTTCTTCACCACCGAGCCGAACAGCGGGCCCCTGCGGATCATCCAGACGCTGAGCGAGGCGGTGACGGCCAACCCCGGTATCCGCGCGGTCACCCGGGCGGTCCGCGACTGGGCCGCGGCCCACCGGAACCGGGAACTCCCGGTGCTGACCATGGAAGACCGGGCGGGCGTCCTGGAGATCACCGACACCAGGGCCTGTGCCCGCACCTCGCGCCAGCTGCTCACGGGACTGTCCCGGGCCGTGCTGCTCGCCTGCGACAGCGCGCCCCGGCCGGCCAGGCTCGCCGAGATCGTCGCCCGTGACGGCATCGCGGCCAGCCAGGACGAGATCGACGCCGTGGTCCGCAAGCTGCACGACGACCGGCTGGTCCTGTCGATGGACGACCGACTGGTGGGCCTGGTGCTGCACGGCCCCGTGCCGGATCACATCCCGGACTACTCCGAGTTCCCCGGTGGCGGCCTCGTGGCGGGGTCCCGGCCGGACGCGGAGTCCCGGTGATGGCCGCGCCCACGGCCCGGGCGGCGTCCGGTGCCGTGCAGGCGGACTGGCTGGACAATCAGTCGCTGACCGGCCCGTCGCATCAGCTTCACCTCGACGAGCCGCTCCTGCTGGACTGCGGGCGCGCGCTGCCCGAATACGTCGTGAACTTCGAGACGTACGGGACGCTCTCCGCCGCCCGGGACAACGCCATCCTCGTCTGTCACTCGCTGACCAGCCGGGCCCACGCCGCCGGCCGCCACGCGCCGGACGACCAGCGGCCGGGCTGGTGGGATGCCGCGATCGGTCCCGGCAAGATGCTGGATACCCGCCGCTACTTCGTGATCTGCGCCGACGCACTGGGCGCGGGCCAGACCACGGGACCGGCCAGCCCGGATCCGGAGACCGGCCGCCGCTACGGCGTCCGCTTCCCGGTCATCACGGTGCGGGACATGGTGCGTGCTCAGCACCGTCTCGTGCAGCGCCTGGGGATCGATCGCCTGCACGCGGTCATCGGCGGCTGCATGGGCGGGCAGCAGGCGGTCGAATGGGCGATCGCGTACCCCGCCATGGTGGGCAACGCGGTCGTCATCACCACGACGCCCGCGACCTCCGCGCACACGATCGCGATTTTCAGCGTGATGCGCCATCTCATCCGCGCCGACCCGGACTGGAACGCGGGCGACTACTACGGGAGATCGTTCCCGGCGGCCGGCCTGGGCGCCGCCGTGGCCGCCGCGGTGCCGCTGTGGATGAGCCGCGAGGCCATGGAGGCCCGGTTCGGCCGCCGGTCCACCGGATATCGGTACACGCTCGGCCCGGAGTTCGAGGTCGAGTCGTTCATCGCCAGGCTCGTGGCCCAGGCCCGGCACGACACCGACCCGAACGGCCTGATGTACCTCATGCGCGCGGTCGAGTACTTCGACCTCGAGCGCGAGTACGGCGACCTCGGGGCGGCCTTCCGGCCGGTTTCCGCCCGCGTGCTGTTCGTCAGCTACCGCCGGGACTGGCGGTATCCGGCCGCCGAGGCCGAGCGGATGCGGGAGGCGATGACCGCGGCGGGCGGGGATGCCCGGCACCTCGTGCTGGACAGCGCGATGGGTCACGGCGCCTTCCTGTATGACATGGGCGACCTGGCCGCCCGGGTCTCCGGCTTCCTCGGTGCCCCGATGCGATGACCGGAACGATGACCGCGCCAATGACCCCGACCGCCCGGGTCTGGGACGCGCTGTGCCGGCACATCGACGGGATGGCGATCGGGACCACCATGGCGGCGCTGCACGAGCGGGGAGCGCTGGCGATGCTGGCCGCGCGGGACCGGACGCAGTTCGGGCCGCTGCGCGAGCGGCTGGCCGCCAACGCCGGGTTCCTGCACGTGGCGCTGCGCCTGCTGGCGGACCAGGGCTGGGTCGCCCGGCAGGGGGAGCCGGGCACCGACCAGATGACGATCACGCCGACGGCCCGGGGCCGTATCGTCATGACCGAACTCGCCGGGGCCTATCCGGCCGCGGTCCGCTCCCTGCCGGTCCGGGTGCACAGCGAACCCGGGCCGTTCGGCCCCCTGATGCGGCGGGAGTGGGGACTGCCCGCCGGCGTCTCGCCCGACGCCCGCCACCAGGTCCTTTCTCACCTCAACGGCCACCTGATCGCGCCGGTCATGCACGCGCTGAGCAGCGGGGAAGCCGACATCGCGACGAGCCGCGGCGCGGCGGAGATCCTCGCCGCGGCGGGCTGGGCGCGGCTGGACGCCGACGTGCCCGAGCTCACACAAGACGGCGAGATCGCGACCTCGCTCGCCCGGCAGTACCGGTACCCGGTGATGTACCTGCCGCTGCTGCGCCAGGTCCCGGAGCTGATCTTCGGTGAGCCCGCCAAGACCAGTGACGGCGGCGAGGAAACCCACCTGGACCGCGAACTCGACCTGAGGTTCAGCGGGGACGTGTTCACCGCGGCGTGCCGCGAGCCGTTCCTCGGCCTCGCGCTGCCGCTGTTCGAGGCGACCCCGCTCGACCGGCAGCCGGCGCTGGTCGTCGACGCCGGGTGCGGCGACGGCGCGCTTCTCGAGGCGTTGTACCTCGCGGTGCGCGAGCGGACCGTCCGCGGGCGGCGCCTGGCCGAACGGCCGCTGCTGATGGCCGGCGTCGATCCCAGCCCGGTCGCCCGGCGGATGGCGTCGGCGCGGCTGTCGGCGGCCGGTGTCCCGCACGTCATCCTGGACGGGGACATCGGCGACCCGGCCGGCCTGGAGCGGGCGCTCGCGGCGCGCGGCCTGGACGCCAGGGACGCGCTGCACGTCTGCAAGTCCGCCATCCACGACCGGGCCTACGAGGGTCCCGTCCCGGAGAGGCTAGCCAGCCCGCGGGCGGGCACCCAGCAGGGGGGTGTCCCGCCCGCGGGCGTCCCGCCCGCCTACGCCGTGCCCGCCTATACTGGGCCGCCTGGTGCCGGGGCGTACGCGCTGCCGGACGGCAGCGCGATCCCCGCCAGCTCAGTGGCGCTCGACCTCGCCCGGCTGTTCCGCCGCTGGCTGCCCGTGGCGAGCCGGCACGGCTGGCTGGTGATCGAGGCCCACGCGGCGCCAGCGGCGATCCTGGCCAGGCTGATCGGGCGGACGCACGCCACCGTGCTCGACGCGACGCACGGGTACGCCTGCCAGTACCCGGTCGAGCCCGGGGTGTTCGCGTGGGCGGCCCGGGCGGGCGGGTTCGTCAGCCGCGGCCACGCCGAGCCGGGGGCCGCCA
This sequence comes from Streptosporangiaceae bacterium, assembly GCA_036758545.1. Taxonomy (GTDB): domain Bacteria; phylum Actinomycetota; class Actinomycetes; order Streptosporangiales; family Streptosporangiaceae; genus Palsa-504. Next base: position 6,025 of record DAIOWL010000293.1, read on the forward strand.
CGCTGGGTCACACGATCCTCACCATCGACCACTTCGTGGCCGGTCAGACCCTCGCGAGTCAGGTCTTGTAACGCCGTGCCTCTGCCAGCTGCTCCGGGGTCAGGCTGGCCTCCCGCACGTTGCCGCACGTCACGATCTTGCCGTCCACCGGGCACTGCATCTTCCTGAACGGTCCCATGTGCACTGAGCCGAACAACCGGGATGACTCGCTGGACACGAACAGGTGGCCGTCGCTGCATCGCAGAATCCGGTCCCCGAAGACTGCCATCGGTTCTCCTCTTCCTCCGCCGTATTGGATGCGCCCGTGATGATAGGCCAAGTCTGGGGCGCGGGAGATCGCCACATGCCACCATATACCCGCAAGAGGCTAGAATTGTTACAAAGGATGATCGAACCATTACTCTTTGCTAACCGTTTCTGCGGTTGGGGAGCCAAGCAGAGCACCGGAAGCTCGAGAAAGGATCAGCTCCATGCGCGTTATGCGGGCCGCGGCGGCGGCCGCGCTGCTCTGCGCCGGGCTCGCCGCCTGCTCCAGTGCGGGAACGGCCGGCGGGTCAGGGTCGGGGTCAGGGTCGGGTTCGGGACAGGTCGCGGCGACCAGCAGCGATGTCTCGTTTGCCGTTGACGGCACGAAAACCTACGGGACGCTGGAGATACCGGCGCATCGCAATGGCCAGCACCTGGCGGCCGCGCTGCTGCTGGCCGGCAGCGGGCCCACCGACCGGGACGGCAACCAGCCGGCCCAGAACGTCACCCCGCAGACCCTGAAGCTGGTCGCCGGCGTGCTCGCCCAGCAGGGCATCATGACGCTGCGGTTCGACAAGTACTTCACCGGGCAGACCGGCGCGGGCACCTTCGCTTCCGATCCCGGGAACGTCGACCTGAACGCCTACATCCGCCAGGCCGACGCCGCGTACGTCTTCCTGCGCGGCCAGCCGGCGGCCGACCGGCAGCACATGCTGGTCGTCGGGCACAGCGAGGGCGGGTTCTACGCGATGCTGGTGGCGGACACCGTCTCGCCGCACCCGGCCGGACTGGCGCTGCTCGAACCGCAGGACCAGCGGATCCTGAGCCTGGTCGCGCTGCAGCTCGACGAGCAGCTCAACGCGGCCGTGCAGCAGGGCCAGCTCAGCGCGTCCGCCGCCCAGCAGCAGGCGGAGGGGATCAGCAACGCGATCGCCCAGTTCCGGGCCGGCCAGCAGGTGGAGACGGACGGCCTGCTGCCGCAGATCGTGCAGCAGCTCACCCCGGAACTGCTCACGCCGGGGAACGCGAAGGTCGCACGCACCGACGACGCGGTCAGCCCGGTCGACGCCGCGGCCAAGGTGGCGGCGGGCACCCGCGTCCTGATCACCGACGGCACCGCGGACACGAACATCCCGGTCAGCACGATCAGCCCGCTCGCCAGCGCGCTGAAAGGCGCCGGGACCACCGGTCCCGAGCTGAAGGTGCTCACCGGCATCAACCACTTCCTGCACACGCCGGGTACGGACAACAACGACGCCGTGCTGGCCGGCTCGGTGGTGGCGGCGCTCAAGGCCTGGGCCCAGCCCTTCGCCGCGGCCGGCTGAGGATCAGTCACAGGCTTCATCCCGAACGGTCTCCTGACGGCTCCCGGCTCGCCTCGCGTCATCCGGCCCAGGGAGCACGGCCCGGTGTTTCCGAAATCGCCTGGGCCCGACTACTACGTTGACTGATATATTGGTCGACGTATTAGGAGGGCAGATGGCTGTGGGCAGACGCGATGGCCGGGCCGGGCCGGACGTGCTACGGCGGGTCGGCGAGGCGTCCGTGCTGGTCCTGATCAGCCTGGCTGGCGGACCCAAGCACGGTTACGCGCTGATCCGGGACATCAAGGAGCTCGCCGGCGTCGAGCTCGGGCCCGGCACGCTCTATGGCGCGCTGGACCGG
>DAIOWL010000294.1:0-7930 GCA_036758545.1 Streptosporangiaceae bacterium
GCCGAACACCACCGAGTGCACCGCCCCGATCCTGGCGCACGCCAGCATGGCGATCGCGGCCTCGGGGATCATCGGCAGGTAGACGATGACCCGGTCGCCCTTGTCTACCCCCAGGCCGCGCAGCACCCCCGCGAACCGTGCCACCTCATCCAGCAGCCCCTCGTAGGTGTACGTCCGCCGGCTGCCGGTCACCGGGCTGTCGTAGATCAGCGCGGGCTGCTGGCCGCGGCCGTCGCGCACGTGCCGGTCCACCGCGTTGAAGCAGGTGTTCAGCACCCCGTCGGTGAACCACCGGTAGAACGGCGGCCTCGACCGGTCCAGCACCACGGTGGGCGCCTGGTACCAGTCGATCATCTGTGCCGCGTCCCCCCAGAAGCCCTCCGGGTCGGACAGGCTCCGCTGGAACTGAAGCGCATATCGGTTCATGGTGAATTTCCTCCTGTAAAGCGGTATCAGGCCGGCCGGTCAGTGCTTGGCCAGCGGGAAGAGGGAAGCATCGTCCGCTTGTACGTGATTTCGCACAGCTCGGCGAGGCCGATGAACGCGGCCAGTGCCGCCACAACCAGGCCCAGGTAGCCGGGCGCCTCGATGGTGGTCATCTGATTCCTCCTCGGATTACGAGCTGTTCACCGGACGATGAGGCGATAACGCGCCACCGCGAAGCGCCAAAGGTCCGACTAGCCCTGACGAAAGTAGGTCCGTCCTTGGAACACGGCCGTTCCAAGGACGGACACTCGAGTCCGGGCTACTCGTGCACGTAGGTGCCGGGGGCTGGGTCCAGCGGCGGGTGTTGGCGGTTGCCAAGGGTCTTGCGGGCCGGCCGCTCACTACCGGAGCGGGCGATCAGCCATTCGGTCCATGGCCGCCACCACGAGCCCTTCTCCACGGCCGCCGTCTTGAGCCACTCGTCGGGATCCGTCGGCGTGGGCTGCCCGTACCAGCGGTCATAACGCGCGCTGTCGGCTGGGTAGACGACCGATTGGATGTGACCGGACTTGATGAGGGTCATCTCCTTGTCGGCACCGCCGACCAGATGGGCGGTGTCGTAGCAGGCCCGCCACGCCGTGATGTGGTCGGTGAGACCGCCGACGTGGTAGCTGTCGCAGGTGACCTTGCTGAAGTCGGTCTTGACACCGAGCAGCGTCGGCCCGGTGCCGCCCCATCCGTCCATGGACAGCCGGCTCGACTCGCACGCGAACCTGGCGGTGGTCCGGGTGGCGTCGTCGTTCCATGCCAGGACGTCGAACGGGGCAGGCGACTTGCCCATGAGCCATCCGCTGACCAGGTAGTTGTAGACCAGGTCGTTCGGCCGCAGCATGGCGAACAGGCTGCGCAGCGCGGTACCGGGGACGATCTGCCCCGCCGCGGCGGCCTTTTCGAGGATCATGCGCGACTCGGCGGTGTCCAGCATGCCCACGACGTTCGGCTTCTCACCGGTCAGCATGGTCACGACGAAGGTCGCCGATTTAGCTGAGTCGTCGCCGATCGCGGCGAGGTGCGCGAGCACGTACGAGACCGTGATGCCGCCGGCGCACAGCCCGAGCATGTTCAGCTGGTCGGTGCGCGCGATCTTCTTGACCACCCCGGCGGCTCGTTCCGCCGCGGCGAGGTAATCGTCCAGTCCCCACTTCCCGTCACCGCGCTGCGAGCTGGGGTTCCGCCAGACGACCATGAACACCTGGATGCCCTGGCTGACGGCGAACTCGACCAGTGACCGCCCCGGCGCCAGGTCAAGGATGTAGTGGCGGTTGATCTGCGGCGGGAACATCAGCACCGGAATGGCGCGGACCTTGGGCGTAGTCGGCGTGTACTGCAGCAGCTCGAACATCTCGTCCCGGTACACCACGGCTCCCGGGGTGGCGGCGAGGTCCTTGCCGACCTTGAATTGCTTCCGGTCGACCATGGAGGGCATCCCGCCGCGGGCCATGTCCCGCAGCATGTTCTGGGCGCCCCTTACCAGCGACAGGCCGCTGGTCGCGACGGCCTCCCGTAGCGCGGCGGGGTTGGTGCCCAGGTAGTTGGTCGGGGACAGCGCGGCCGAGATGACGTCGGCCGCGAAGCGGGCGCGCGCCTTTTCCTGCCAGGAGCCGTCCACGGACTCCTGCACCCGGTTCATCCACAGCTCGAGCAGCCGGTATGACTGGCCGAGCATGCGGAAGGAGGGGATCGTTCGCCAGGCCTCGTCGGCGAATCGCTGGTCCCGCTGGTCGGGCGCGATGTCCGACTGACCGAGCGCGATCTTGGTCAGCTCTCCGGCCAGCCATGGCATTTCCTTTGCCACCGCGGCCGGGTCTGCCAGTTCGGCAATCGCCTTGACCATGTCCATCGGTAGCATGTCGGCCACTGCCTCGGTCGCTTCTGACATCATGCCCGTGGCATTGGCTGATCTGTCTTCTGTACTCATGATCTCTCCAGGTGCACCGTAAGCGGCCGACCGGAAGATGGGCCTGCCGTCCCTGATCTCACCGTGGAAGTCCATCCCGGACCGGACAAGGGACTTAGGGCCATTGGTCCCGGGACATTCGTCCGGTGCCTGCGTATAACGGCCTTGTTAACGTCATGAGCTCATACATCGCAGCGGCCGAGCGGACTGTCCCGCGGCGTCCGCCGCCGACTCCCTACCGGTTCGCCATCACGGCAGGACACGGCAGGGACAGCGTAATGAGTGCGAACAGATAGGAGCGACGCGATGACGACCGCGATCGATCAGCAACCGCCCGCGTGGTCGCGTTCATCGCCCACGACGCATCGTCGTACATCACCGGGCAGATCTGGGCCGTCAACGGCGGCCTGGACATGTGAGTTGAGGAGCATCATGGAAGAGGTATTCGTCATATCCGCCGTCAGGACCCCGATCGGCAAGTACGGTGGCGGCCTCGCCTCCGTCCCGGCCTGTGACCTGGCCGCCAAGGTGGTCCGCGAGGCCGTCGGCCGCGCGGGCGTGAGCGCGGACGACGTCGGTCACGTCGTGTTCGGCCACGTGATCCACACCGACGTTCGCGACATGTACATATCCCGGGTGGCGGCCATGAACGGCGGCCTGAACACCGAGACGCCGGCGATGACCGTGAACCGGCTCTGCGGCAGCGGGATGCAGGCCATCGTGTCCGCCGCTCAGGCGATCATGCTGGGCGACTGTGCGGTCGCGGTGGCCGGCGGGGCCGAGTCGATGAGCCGCGCCCCGTACTGGCTGCCCGCCATGCGCTGGGGCCAGCGGATGAGCGACGGCGTGGCGCTTGACCCCCTGACCGGCGCGCTCAGCGACCCGTTCGACGGCTGTCACATGGGCGTGACCGCGGAGAACGTCGCGACCGACTACCACGTGTCGCGGGAGGACCAGGACGCGCTGGCCACTGAGAGTCATCGCCGTGCTGCGGCCGCGACGGCCGCGGGGTACTTCAAGGAGCAGATCCTGCCGGTCGAGATCCCCGGCAAGAGGGGCAAGGTCACCGTCGTCGACTCCGACGAGCACATCCGGGCGGACGTCAGCCTGGATGACATGGCCAGGCTGCGGCCCGCGTTCGCGAAGGACGGCACGGTCACCGCGGGCAACGCGTCCGGCATCAACGATGCCGCCGCGGCCGTGGTGCTCGCCTCGGAATCGTTCGTGCAGAGCAACGGCCTCACCCCGCTGGGCAGGCTGGTCGGATACGGTCACGCCGGAGTCGAGCCGCGGATCATGGGCATGGGCCCGGTACCCGCGACGCACAAGGTGCTCGACCGTACCGGTCTCAAGCTCGACGAGATCGACGTGTTCGAGGTCAACGAGGCCTTCGCCGCCCAGGCGCTGGCCGTGACCAGGGAACTGGACCTGCCCGCCGATCGCACCAACCCGAACGGCAGCGGGATCTCCCTCGGCCACCCGGTCGGCGCCTCCGGGGCCATCCTGGTGGTCAAGTCGCTGTACGAGCTCAAGCGCACCGGCGGCAGGTACGCGCTCAACACGATGTGCATCGGCGGGGGGCAAGGCATCGCCACGATCTTCGAGCGAGTCTGAACCTGGCCGCGTTGACGACCAGGTCTGGCCCCCGGCCCGGCCTGGTCGTCACCGATCCCCGCACGACCGTGAAACGAAGGGCCCACCGACATGACCAGCAACGGAATCCAGCCGGGCGACATCCGTGAGGTGGCGGTGATCGGGCTCGGCCTGATGGGCTCGGGCATCGCCGAGCTGATCGCCCGCAGCGGCCGCAGTGTCGACGCGATCGAGGTTAACCAGGGTTTCCTGGACCAGGGCATGTCCCGCGTGCGCGCCTCCCTGGACCGGGCGGTCAGCCGGGGAAGACTCACCGATACGGCGCGGGACGAGATACTCGCCCGGATCCGGCCCACCGCCGACGTCGCGGGCGGCGTGGCCGACGCCGACCTGGTGATCGAGGCCATCCCGGAACGTATCGAACTCAAGAAGACCCTGTTCGCCCAGCTGGACGAGGCCTGCCGGGCCGACGCGATCCTGGCCACCAATACCTCCTCGCTGTCGATCACGGAGATCGCGGGCGGTACACGGTATCCGGCCCGGGTGGCGGGGCTGCACTTCTTCAATCCCGCTCCGGTGATGAAGCTGGTCGAGGTGATTTCCACGGTGCTCACTTCGCCGGAGACCGCCGAGACGCTGGCCCGGCTATCCCGTGACCTGGGCAAGACTCCGGTGGCGGTCACCGACAGAGCCGGGTTCATCGTGAACGCGCTGCTGCTGCCCTACCTCAACCACGCGGTACATCTGCTGGAGACGGCGCAGGCCACGCGGGAGGACATCGACAAGGCGGCCACCGCCGGGCTCGGCCTGCCGATGGGACCGCTGACCCTGCTCGACCTGATCGGCCTGGACACGTGCCTGGCGGTCCTGGAGACACTCCAGGATGAGTTCGGCGGTACCCGCTACGTCCACGCGCCCCTGCTGCGCAAGCTGTGCGACGCCAGGCTGCTCGGCCGCAAGAGCGGACGCGGGTTCTATGACTACCAGCGGAAGAGCGCCGCCGCGGACCACGAGCTGACACCCGTTCCCGCCGAGGTCGCGCTGGTCAGGGAGCAGGACGGCAGGCTGGACGAGCTGGCCGGCCAGATCACCGCGGCCGGCGTCAGCGTCGTGCCGCGGCCATCCGACGAGACCGGCCTGGTCATCGTGGCGGCGCACCCGAGATACCGGGTGCTGGACGCGGCCCTGACCGCGGGCCACCCGGCGGATGTGGTCGGTGTCCACTTCGTAGAGGCCGGTAGCGGCAAGCCAGGGCTCGCCGAGCTGGTGCTGCCGGACGTGACCGCGGCGGGCACGGCCGCCAAGGCGGCTGCGCTCGCCGCCAGGATCGGGCTGAACGCGGTCGTCTCCAGGGACCGGCCTGGCTTCCTCATCGAGGCACTCGCCTACGCGCAGTTCAACGACGCGGTCCGCATGGTCCAAGACGGTTACGCCAGCCCCGCCGACATCGACACCGCGATGATGCTCGGCTGCGGCTACCCTCGCGGGCCGCTTCAGATGCTCGACGAAGCCGGCGCCGCGAACGTAGTCAGCGTCCTGGACGCGATGCATGCCGCCTCGGGTGATCCGGCGTTCACCCCGGTGCCCCTGCTGGCCGAATACGCCGCGGCCGGCAGCCTGTTCCGGGCCGGAGCCGGGGACTAGCCCGGTGTCCACCAGACCGGAGCAGGATCCGCGGACGGGTAATTCCCTGGCGGAGTTCCAGCGTGACCTGGCCGACAACCTGTGTTACGAGCGGGGTACCACGGCTGAGTCGGCGAGCGCCCAGGACGCCTACTGGACGCTGGCGGTGACCATCCGGGACCGGCTCGCCGACCGCCGGGCCCGGACGGCTAAGGCGAACCACGAGGCCAACCCGAAGTTCGTCTATTACCTGTCGGCGGAGTACATGCTGGGCCGCCAGCTGCGCCAGAACGCGGTATACGCCGGATCGGACGCCGTGGCTCACCAGGCCATTGCCGCATCCGGCTTCCCGGCCTGGGACCTGGAGTCCCTCGACGTCGAGCCCGGGCTGGGGAACGGGGGCCTGGGCCGGCTGGCCGCCTGCCTGCTCGACTCCCTGGCCACCCTGGACATGCCCGCGGTGGGCTACGGCATCCGGTACGAGTTCGGGATCTTCAAGCAGGCCTTCGAGGATGGCTATCAGGTCGAGCAGCCCGACGACTGGACCTTCTACGGCAACCCGTGGGAGTTCCCCGCTCCGGACGACCTCCAGGTGGTCGGGTTCTACGGCCATACCGAGCCGGCCGACGACGACCCGGAAGGGCTGTGGGCCCGCTGGGTGCCGGCCGAGACGGTGCGGGCCGAACCCAGCCACATGCTCGTCCCTGGCTATGGCACCGAGACGGTCAACATCATCCGGCTGTGGCGCGCCCGGGCCGGCCGGGAGTCGTTCGATCTGGACCTGTTCAACGCGGGCCGCTACGCCGAAGCCGTCGAGGCGCAGATGCGCTCGGAGAACCTCACCAAGGTGCTCTACCCGAGCGACAGCACGGAAGCTGGCCGGGAGCTGCGGCTAAAGCAGCAGTATTTCCTGGTCTCCTGCTCGCTGCGGGATATCATCCGCCGGTTCACGTTCCGCAACAGCGACTGGGAGGCGTTCCCCGTCAAGGTCGTCATCCAGCTCAACGACACCCATCCGGTGCTGGCGATACCCGAGCTCATGCGGCTGCTCGTGGACGAGAACGGGGTCGGCTGGGACCAGGCGTGGTCCATCACCCGCCGCACCTTCGCCTACACCTGCCACACCCTGCTGCCGGAAGCCCTGGAGACCTGGCCGGTGCCCCTGTTCGGGCGGCTGCTACCGCGCCACCTGGAGATCATCTACGCCCTCAATAAGTCCTTCCTGGCGGACGTGCGCGCCCGGCACCCGGGCGACGACGAGCGCATCGCCAGGATGTCGCTGATCCAGGAGGGCCCCGAGCGCCGGGTGCGGATGGCCAACCTGGCGACCGTCGGCAGCTTCGCCGTCAACGGCGTGGCCGAGCTGCAGTCGCGGCTGCTGGCCCAGACGACGCTGCGCGACTTCGCGGAGCTGTGGCCGGAGAAGTTCCTGAACGAAACCAACGGCGTCAGCCCGCGCCGCTTCCTCCGGCTGGCCAACCCGCGCCTGTCCGGCCTGATCACCGCCCGGCTCGGAGACCAGCGGTGGCTGACCGACCTGGAGCGGCTGCAAGAGCTCGAGGCCTTCGCCGACGACGAGGAGTTCCAGGCGCAGTGGCGGGAGGTCAAACGGCAGAACAAGCTGGACCTGGCCTTCCATGCCCTCGCGAGCACCGGTATCACCGTCGATCCCGGGTCACTGTTCGACGTCATGGTCAAGCGGCTGCACGAGTACAAGCGCCAGCTCCTCAAGCTGCTCCACGTCGTCACCGTGTACAACCGGATCAAGGCCGACCCGGCCACCACCGTGACGCCCTGCACGGTCATCTTCGGCGCGAAGGCCGCGCCGAGCTATCACGCGGCCAAGCGCATCATCAAGCTGATCAACTCGGTCGCGGCGGTGGTCAACGGCGACCCCGACGTGGCCGGCCGGATCAAGGTCGTGTTCCTGCCCGACTACAGCGTCTCGGTCTCCGAGCTCGTAGTGGCCGCCGGGAATGTCTCGGAGCAGATTTCGCTGGCCGGCAAGGAAGCCTCCGGCACCGGCAACATGAAACTCGCCCTCAACGGGGCCGTCACCGTCGGCACGCTTGACGGCGCCAACATCGAGATCAGGGACCGGGTCGGGGCCGGTAACTTCTTCCTGTTCGGGGTCACGGCCGACCAGGCCGTCACCGTCCGGCAGTCCGGTTACTCCCCGCGCGCCTGCTATCAGGACGACGCCGAGCTTAAGGCCGCCATCGACGCCCTCGCGTCGGGCGCCTTCTCCGGCGGGGACCGCGATGCCTTCAAGCCGGTCATCTCCTCGATCCTGGACTGGGACGAGTACCTCGTCCTCGCCGACTACCGGTC
>DAIOWL010000295.1:0-2963 GCA_036758545.1 Streptosporangiaceae bacterium
GGCACCGGGTCGACCCGCAGCAGCGTCCAGAAGAACGCGAAACCGGGCGCCATCAGCGCCAGGAACGTCAGCTCCCGGACCGCGGCACTGTGGAACACCGCGGTGTACCAGGGCGTGAAGTACATGGCGAAGGGCACGCCCACCAGTGCGAACGTGGTGATCGCGGGGAACGTGAGGATCCGCGACGGGCGCGAGCGGATTGTCGCCTCCAGGCGCGCGCCGGCCCGCGGGAAAACCGCGATGGCCAGTGAGATCGGGCGCCCGAGCGTGAGGAACAGCGGCACCACCAGGACGAGCAGCACCGTCTGCACCGCCCGCGCGTAGAACAGCACCGACTGGTATACGCCCACCCAGGACATCGTCGCGACGATCAGGAAGCCCAGGCCGAGGCCGAGGAACCAGATCCGGCGCGCCACCGGCCAGCCCGGCTGCCTGCGCACCGCCGCGAGGTAGCCGCCGCCGAGGATCAGCACCAGCGCCAGCATCCACGGGTCGAGCGTCCACTCGGTGAACGCCCGGGCCACCGTCAGCTCGGGCGGACCCTGGTAACCACCTCCGGCCGCCCGGGCCAGCCCGGCCAGCGCGGCAGATGCGACCGCCGTCCCCATGCCCGTCACGCTACCGCCGCCCGCGACCGGGGCTGCGGCCGGGCGGCACGTTCCGAAAGCGGACTCGGGTCACACCGGCACCATCAGCAACACGGTCCGGGTGGGCCGGGCGACTGGAACGTCATGAAACCCCGGATCCAATGCGTTCTGACGCCGTGAATTCCCGGTTTCAGTGCGTGCGGCGGCGCGGGCCGGGCCGGTCGGGGCGGCGGGCCGGGCCGGTCAGGGGGCGGGGCGGACGGTGCCTATGTACATGATCTGGACGGGCTTGCTGCAGCCGGCGGAGGTGTTCGGCAGGTAGACCGGCTCGGTCTGGTTGGGCGGGTAGATCTTCAGGGCCGTCGCCTTGGTGGGGCCGCAGCTGGCGCTCGGGAAGTTCAGCGCGTCCACGATCTGCAGCTGGGCGTTCGCGGTCGCGCCCGCGGCCAGCGTGACCAGCTTCTTCGACGAGCTGGTGCTCCGCTTGGCGGCCAGGCCGATCTGCTTGTACGGCGGGCCGGTGACCAGCGAGACGCCCGGATAGCCGAACAGCGTGCACCTGCTGCCCGAGGTGTTGGTGAAGTCGATGGTCACGTACACGCCGCCCGCGTAGCCGTCGGAGGAGCCCAGCTTGACCTGCAGCGCGCTGGTCGCGCAGGCTGGCGTCCCCGGTGCCGAGGACGGCGTCACCACCGCGGGGGTATTGCTGCTGCTGGCAGCCGGGGCGCTCGGGGCGCTCGAGCTGGTCGCGGGCGTGGAGCCGGACGCGGCTGGCTGGCTGCTGCCTGACGATGCGCATCCGGCCACGGCCGCGGTGCAGATCAGCGCCGCGGCCGTGAGGGCGAGCCGCCCGGCCCTAAGCACCACGGCTCGAAGGTGAGCAGCGAGACGACCAAAACGCACTTCACAATGCCTCCCCAAGCAAGAACAAGCGGTTCAAAGCCTGAGACGGCGCAGGCATGCGCCGGGTTGTGAAATGACATCACGCTTTGGTTGCCGATGCGAATAGCCAGGCCCGTTCGGTATGAAGATCGTTATCTCAACCGGGCAGGTGCGCCGCGACCTCGGTCGCCGCCGTGTCGCCGTAGGCGGCGGCGAAGCGCTCGGTCAGCGGGCCCGGCTTCAGGTTGTACTCCTGCGGGCCGGTGGCCTCCAGGGCGTGCACCGCCATCAGGTTGCCGAGCTGGGCGGCACGCTCGAGGGGCAGGCCCCAGGCGACGGCGGCCAGGAACCCGGAGCGGAACGCGTCACCGGACCCGGTGGGGTCGACAGGCTTGGCGTCCGGCACCGCGGGCACCGAGATGGTCGGCTTGCCGCGCTGCTCGATCTTGGCGCCGGCCGAGCCGAGGGTAGTGATCCTGACCCCGACCCGGGCCAGCATCTCCGCGCTGCCCCAGCCGGACTTGCGCTCGATCAGGGCTTCCTCGTACTCGTTGCCGAACAGGTAGTCGGCGCCGTCGACGAGCGTGCGCACCTGCTCGTCGCCCAGGATCCTGGCGAGCTGCTGGGACGGGTCGGCGGCGAAGGGCAGGCCCGCCTCGCGGCAGTTCGCAGTCTGCGCCACCATGGCCATGGGATCCCCGGCCCCGATGAGCACTAGGTCGATGCCGCCGTGCTCCTCCGCCAGCGGCGCGAGCTTGATCTCGGCGTCCTCGCTCATCGCGCCCGCATAGAACGAGCCAATCTGGTTCCCGTCCTCATCGGTCGTGCAGACGAAGCGCGCGGTGTGCTTGAGCAGCGACTCCCGCACGCCCGCGGTGCTGACGCCGTGGCTTTCCAGCCACTGCCGGTAGTCCTCGAAGTCGGCCCCGACCCCGCCGACGAGCAGCGGCCGCAGGCCGAGCACGCCGAGCCCGAAGGCGATGTTGGCCGCCACCCCGCCGCGGCGGATGGCCAGCTCGTCGACAAGGAACGACAGCGAGACGCGGTCGAGCTTTTCCGCGATGAGCTGGTCGGTGAACTTGCCGGGAAACGTCATCAGGTGGTCGGTCGCAATCGACCCCGTCACGGCGATACGCACGGCGCTACCTTATCCCCCCGGCCGCCGTCAGTGGAACGAGTCGCCGCAGGCGCAGGAACCCGTCGCGTTCGGGTTGTCGATCGTGAAGCCCTGCTTCTCGATCGTGTCCACGAAGTCGATGGTCGCGCCCATCAGGTACGGGGCGCTCATCTTGTCGGTCACGACCTGCACGCCGCCGAACTTGGCGACGATGTCGCCGTCGATGTCGCGCTCGTCGAAGTAGAGCTGGTAGCGAAGACCCGAGCAGCCGCCCGGCTGCACTGCGATACGCAGCCTGAGGTCGTCGCGACCCTCCTGGGCGAGCAGCGAGCTCACCTTGGCCGCGGCACCGTCGGTCAGGACGATCCCCTGCGTGG
>DAIOWL010000295.1:3063-7851 GCA_036758545.1 Streptosporangiaceae bacterium
GCCGGGTGCGCCCCAGACCGGGAACCACCGGGCCAGGTCCGGCTCCCACTTCAGGTCGTCGCCGATCACGCCCTTGATCTCCAGCTCGAGCGCGTTGTTCCGGCGCTCGCCGGACAGCGGGGCGAACGGGTAGAACGCGCCCCGCTTGTACAGGTAGATGAGGGCGAGGCGGCGCTCCTGCTCGTCGGAGAAAGCGACCAGGGTACACAGCAGCTGCGGGCCGAAGCCGTTGTCGACCAGCGAGGAGTTGACCGCGTGCAGGTCGGTGACCAGCGCCTCGAGCTCGTCCGACATGCGCGAGCTGACCAGCCAGGTGAAGCCGTAGTCGTCCTTGGTCACCTCGACTGGCAGGCCGCCCTCGGCGTGCGAGCTCGAGTTGAGCAGCTCCTGTACGTCCTTCTGCATGTCGGAGAAGGACCGGCCCTCCACCGGGCGGAAGCAGACGGAGCCGGACCCAGTGGGCTTGAATCCGGCTCCCGCGTCCAGGGTGACCGCTGCGGACGGCAGCGCGAACAGGTCGTCCAGCTTGGGCTGGACCGGCTTGGTGCGGCCCAGCAACGTGTCCAGGAAGCCCACGAGCGCTCCGTCCTAAACGGGTCCTCAGCCGGCGGTCCGGCCGAGCTGCTGCTGCACCTTGTCGAGCTCGGCCAGGCGGCGCTCCAGGCTCGGGTGAGTGGAGAAGATGTTGGCCAGCTTGCTGCTCTTAGCGGCCAGGTGCGCGGCCGGCGTGAAGTAGAACGCGTTCAGCGGCTGCTGGGTGCGCAGGTCCTTGGTCGGGATCCTGCCTATGTCGCCGGTCACCTTGATCAGCGCAGCCTTCAGCGCGCTCGGCCGCCCGGTGAGCAGCGCGCCACTGCGGTCCGCGGACAACTCGCGATACCGGGACAGCAGCCGGATCAGCAGGAAGCTGACCGCGTAGACGACCACGCTGACCGCCATGAGGACCAGCCAGATGGGCAGGGCGTTCTGGTTGCTGTTGTCACGCCTGCCGCCGCCGAACAGCTCGCCGTAGAACGCGATCCTGACCAGCAGCGCCGCGATGATGGCCAGGAACGACGCGATCGTCATCACCTGGACGTCCTTGTGCGCCACGTGCGACATCTCGTGGGCGAGGACGCCCTCGAGCTCGTCGTTCTCCAGGCGGCGCATGATCCCCCTGGTCGCGCACACCACCGCGTGGTCGGCGTTGCGGCCGGTCGCGAACGCGTTCGGCATGTCGGTGTCGGCGATCGCGACCCGCGGCTTGGGCATGTCAGCCAGCGCGCAGAGCCGGTCCACGATGCCGTGCAGCCGCGCGGCTTCCGGCGAGTCGGTCGGGCTTACCTCTTTTGCCCCCGCCGTGGCCAGCGCGATCTTGTCGGAGTAGAACAGTGACCCGATGGCGAAGCCCCCGCCCAGGATCACGGCGAAGAACACGATCGCGGTACTGGACGCGCCGTACGCCGTCCCGATGCCGATGATCGCGGCGATGAACGCGACAAAGACCAGCCCGAGCAGGAACAAGGTCGCGGTCATCCGCACCGTGAGCCCCCGGTCGGGCGCATACCTGGTACGCGCCGCCATGGCGACACCTCCGTTCGGCCCCCGGCTGGTCGTAACCGCCCGGGACCAGCAGCCAATTATCTAGCTCAAATCTACCCGTCCAACGCTGAGCGCCAGCCGAACGTTACCCGCGAGTATGCTCAGGGTCTTCTGCCCACGGCTTAACCGGGGATCAGACCCTCCTCGGTGAGCATCTCGCGGACCTCGTCCATGCTCGCGTCCTCGGGCGGAAGGATCAGGTCAGACGGTTCCAGGGTGTCGGCGGGCAGCGCCGAGCCCTGGGCGCGGACCTGGTCGAGCAGCCCGTGCAGCGCCGCGGTGAAGGCCGCCTCGTCGTTGCGGTTGACGGCCGCCTCGAGCTCGCTGTCCAGGCGGTTCAGCTCGGCGGTGGCCGCGTCGTCGATGCTGAACTGGCCCTCGCCGCTGATTCTGACGATCACTATCCCTCACCGTCCTGCGGCTCGGCGGGCCGGTCGGCCGCCGGGATGCTGGCCGGCTGGGCCTGTCCCTGGGATGCCTGAGCCCCTGCCTGGGGGGCCTGGGCCCCTTGGCTGTTGCCGTTGGCACCGCCCTCGAGCTGCTTGGGCGCTGCGGCCGTGATCTCGCCCTTGAGCCTGCTCAGCTCGTTCTCGACGTCGCTGCTCGCGGACATCATGTCGAGCTCGCTCTGGATGTCGTCGCGCTGGCCGCCCACGGCGTCGTCCAGCGCGCCCGAGGCCATCAGCTCGTCGATCGCGCCCGCGCGGGCCTGCATCTGGGCCGTCTTGTCCTCGGCCCGCTGGATCGCCATGCCGACGTCGCCCATCTCCTCGGAGATGCCGGAGAACGCCTCGTTGATCCTGGTCTGGGCCTCGGCCGCGGTGTAGGTGGCCTTGATGGTCTCCTTCCTGGTGCGGAAGGTATCCACCTTGGCCTGCAGCCGCTGGGAGGCGACCGTCAGCTTCTCCTCTTCGGCCTGCAGCTGGGCATACTGCGCCTGCAGGTCGTTCAGCTGGCCCTGTGCCGACGCCTTGCGCTCAAGCGCGCCACGGGCGAGGTCCTCACGACCCATCCCGAGCGCCTTGCGCGCCTGGTCCTCGAGCTTGTTGGACTGCTGCTGGAGCTGGTTCATCTGCAGCTCGACGCGCTTGCGCGACGTGGCGACATCCGCGACCCCACGGCGCACCTTCGTCAGCAACTCGAGCTGCCGCTGGTAGGAGTAGTCCAGGGTCTCACGAGGGTCTTCCATCTTGTCCAGGGCCTTATTGGCCTTGGCCTTGAAGACAAGTGAGACTCGCTTCATCACGCCCATACGCGCGGCCGTCCCCTTCATTAACATCTTCGCCGCCATCAGTCCGCGTGACCGGGCCGAAATCGTGGGTCCGGGCACCCGGCTAGACGGCGGACGAGCCCGTGCGACTAGTCGCAATCCACCCTACGCGGTCTCCTGCATTGCGAGCTACAGTGCGGGCCCCCCGGCAAAGGGTGGCGTCAGCCCCACCTCTGCTGGCTTCGGGGGGCCATTCCCCCCGTTCCCCCCGATAAGCTAGGCGCGTGTTCCGACGCCGTAGCGCCGGGGCGACGGACGGCACGGCCCAGGATTCCCCGGGCGCGCAGAGCCCGGACGGCCCGGCAGACACCAAACCCCGCTCGGCCGCAGAGGCGGCCAAAGGGCGGCCCACGCCCAAGCGCAGCGTAGCCGAGGCCAAGCGCCGCCAGCCGATCACCGGATCGTCGCGGGCGGCGGCGGCCGCGCCGCGCACCAAGGAAGAGAAGGCCAAGGCCCGGACGAACCGGGCCGGCCGGTACGAGGCCATGAGGCGGGGCGAGGAGTGGGCGCTGAACCCGCGCGACCGCGGCCGGCCCCGCGCCCTGACCCGCGATTTCGTGGACTCCAAGCGCCGGGTCAGCGAGTACTACATGTACATCCTCGTCGTCCTGCTCGCCGCGGTGTTCGTACGGAGCCCGGCGGCCCAGGCGATCATCTCACCGGTGGTCCTGCTGCTGATCCTGGTCATCGTCGTCGACGCCACGCTGATCCGGCGCAGCCTGGGCCGGCTGATGGCCGAGCGGCTGCCCGGCGAGTCCACCCGGGGCCTGACCATGTACGCGGTGATGCGGGCGTTGCAGATCCGCAGGTTCCGGGTGCCGACCCCACGTGTCCGTCCCGGCGACAAGATCTGATCCCGCCCCGTTCAGGCGTTACGGGTGAGAATGTCGTGAGCCGTGTGAGTTCTCAAACGCGCGACCTCTAAAGTTGGGGACCATGGAATACCGACACCTTGGCCGCAGCGGCCTGATGGTCAGCGAGATCGCCTACGGGAACTGGATCACCCACGGCGACCAGGTCGAGGAGCAGGCCGCCATCGATTGCGTCCGGGCCGCGCTGGACGAGGGCATCACCACGTTCGACACCGCCGACGCCTACGCGGGCGGGCGGGCCGAGGAGGTCCTCGGCCGGGCGCTGCACGGGGTGCGCCGGGAGTCGCTCGAGATCTTCACCAAGGTGTACTGGCCCACCGGCGACAGGCCGAACGACCGCGGCCTGTCGCGTAAGCACATCACCGAGTCGCTGCACGCCTCACTGCGCCGGCTGCAGACCGATTACGTGGACCTCTACCAAGCGCACAGGTACGACCACGAGACCCCGATCGACGAGACCATGCGCGCCTTCGACGACCTGGTCCGCGCGGGCAAGGTGCTGTACGTGGGCGTGTCCGAGTGGCGGGCCGAGGAGATCGCGGCCGCGCTGCGGGTGGCCGGCGAGCTCGGACTGGACCGGATCGTGTCGAACCAGCCGCAGTACAACATGCTGTGGCGGGTCATCGAGCCCGAGGTCGTGCCGCTGTGCGAGAAGGAAGGCATCGGACAGCTGGTCTTCTCACCGATCGCGCAGGGCGTGCTGACCGGAAAGTACGAGCCGGGCGCGGCGCCCCCGGCGGACTCCCGGGCCACCGCGCCGGCTGGTTCGGGCTTCATCAAGCGCTGGCTCAGGGACGATACGCTCGCGGCGGTGCAGCGGCTGCGGCCGCTGGCCGACGAGGCGGGGCTGTCGCTGGCCCAGCTGGCGGTGGCGTGGACGCTGCAGAACCAGAACGTGTCCGCGGCCATCGTGGGCGCGACCCGGCCCGCGCAGGTGCACGAGAACGTCAAGGCGGCCGGGGTCACGCTGGACGCCGGCCTGATGAGCCGGATCGACGAGGCCCTCGGCGACGCGGTGGTCCGTGACCCGTCCCGGACCGCCAGCCCGCCGTCACGCCCCTAGCC
>DAIOWL010000296.1:0-5625 GCA_036758545.1 Streptosporangiaceae bacterium
CCGTCGCTGGAGCAGATGATCGCCTCGACCGGGCGCGGGCTGCTGCTCACCTGCCTGTGGTACATCCGCGAGGTGGACCCGCAGACCCTGCTGCTCACCGGGCTCACCAGGGACGGGGTCTACCTGGTGGAGAACGGCGAGGTGACGGCCGCGGTGAACAACTTCAGGTTCAACGAGTCGCCGGTCGGCATGCTCGGGCGGCTGCTCGAGGTGGGCGCCACCGTGCCGACGCTGCCGCGCGAGTGGGGCGACTACTTCAACCGGGCCGCCATGCCGCCGGTGCGGGTGGAGGGCTTCAACATGTCCTCGGTGAGCCAGGCCAGCTGACTTCGGCGGGTCGAGGTCACGACGGTTTGGTACCGGGGATTACCGTGGAACTGTGAGGATGAGCCATTCGGGCCGGCGGCCCCCGGTGCACATGGTGACACAGGCGCACCGGTCGCTGTCTGAGGACATCGCCTACCGCCAGCGCAGGTACCTGCTGATGATGGGCATCCGCGCGGTCTGCTTCGTAATAGCCGTGGTGCTGTTCGTCAATCACTTCGGCTGGCTCGCCGCGATACCGGCCGTCGGCGCCATCTTCATTCCGTATTTCGCCGTCGTGTTCGCCAACGGCGGCCGGGAGCCGGACAACACCCGGGGCTTCATGGAGTACCACCCGAACCTGCCCGCCACCCGCGACTACGGAACGTCCTCAGAAGCAAACGGGGGAAACGGCCACCGCCCGGTGACGCCCGGCTCAGGGGATAACTAATCCGGAGGAGATTGGGCCTGCTCAGGCCCGTCCCGAGATCTGGTTGTAATTGGGTCTTGACACACTAGGGGGTGTTTCCGTGTACGATTCATATCGATGCTCTGGTCCCCCGTCGGAGCATCACTGCCGGCGTTCCGGGCCCCCGTCGGAACGCCGATGAACGCGACGCCGGGTGGTTTGCCCCCGTAGCCACCCGGCGTCGCACTATGCTCGGGGCTTTTCTGCCCCTTCGGCGGGGGCTCGCAGTGCTTTTCCGGGGGGACGAAACCCTGACCCCCCGGACCCCCCGAGCGGCCCCCTGTTCGGGAGTAGCTCCTCGCCGTTGGCCTTCTTCTGGGGACTGGCTGGGGTTCGTGCCTCTGGTCCTTAGTTCTGCTGCCGGCTCCTTTGGTTGCGCTTGGCAAGGAGGGGTGGACACTCGCTTCGGTTGGCTTGGCTTGGTCTGTTGGGCGGGGGGTACCAGGGAGGACACGGGGGGTGAAGATCAATTAGGGGTGGGTTCAAGATCGACGAGGAGGGGCGGAAGGATCTTGGTGACTCGGTGTCACGGGGGTGGCCGGGGCGCTGGGGTTGCGGGCTGGGTGCGGGACGCCGGGGAGTTCGGCGAGGGTTCTGGGCATGCTCTGGTGACCGTCTGCGTGAGGGGTAGCGGGCACGGGCGGACCAGCGGGTGAAGTGGGTTTGCGCTGTAACTGCGAATTAAGTTCCCGGGGGTGCGAGAGTCGGAGTTATGGTGTGCGCGAGCGCAATCCGTAAGGTTTCTTGTCCTAGAGAGAGCGGATTGGTTGCGTAGCGTGGCGGGGATTGTTCGTCGCTTTTCGTTATAGAGACGAGCAAAACTTGGGAAACGATCAGCAGGTGCTTACTAATTAATGGATGCCGAATGCCGCCGCATCGTATGCAATGTGCGATGGCTATTCCGTCTTACGGAACTCGGCTATCGCTATGCCGAGCATCGCCAGGCCCATGGCGGCGACTATGCCCAGCGACAGGCCTAGCGGGACCTGCCAGCCGAACCAGGTGATACCGGGACTCAGCCGGTTCAGCACCTGGCCGAACGCGAGGTGGGCGAACACCGCCTGCCGCATCGGGTCGACGACGTAGGTGATCGGATCGATCCTCGTCAGCACGGTCAGCCAGGCCGGCAGTCCGTTCAGCGGGTACAGCGCGCCGGACAGGAAGAACAGCGGGAGCACGAACAGCTGGGTCAGCGCCATGAACGCCTGGATCTGCTTGATCCTGGCCGCCATCATGACGCCGAACGCGGTCAGCGTGAACGACAGCAGCAGCAACTCCCCCACCAGGGTGAGCAGCAGCACCGGATCGTAGGGCACGTGCGCCACGCCGGCCAGGGCCAGGAAGATGAGGCCCTGGAAGGTGGCCACGGTCGCGCCGCCCAGGCACTTGCCGATGACGATCGCCCAGCGACGGACCGGCGCGACCAGCATCTCGCGCAGGAAACCGAACTCCCGGTCCCAGACGATCGACGCGGCCGAGAAAATCGCCGTGAACAGCACCGACATGGCCAGGACGCCGGGATAGATAAACGTCCGGAAATCCACTCCGGCCGGCAGGCCGCGAGAGGCCAGCCGGGAAAGGCCGGTACCGAGCACGAACAGGAACAGGACCGGCTGCACCAGTGACGTGATGGCTCGCAACCGGTCGGTGCGGAACCTGATCAGCTCGCGGCGCCAGACGATGCTGACCGCGCGCAGGTCGGCGCGGATGCTGCGCTCGGGGACCGCGACCCTGATCAGCTCGGTGAGGTTGCGTTCCCCCGCCTCGGGAACCGTGATGTCTTTCGTGGCCACCGCTACCTCCTGCCGAACCGCGTGGCGATCCTGCGGTTGCGATCGCCGATCGAGGCTTCGGCGTCGCGGATCGTCTTTCCGGTGTAGGACATGAACACGTCGTCGAGGGAGGGCCGGGACACGCTCACCGACTTGATCGCCACCGGCAGGGCGCCGAACAGCTTCGGCACGAAGTGCTCGCCCGACTCGACCGAGAACGTCACCAGGCCCTCGTGCAGGGCCGCCTCGAGCCCGAACACCTCCGCCAGCTCGCGGATCGCGGCCGAGTCGTCCGCGGTGCTGATCTGGACGCGATCCCGGCCGACCGACGCCTTCAGCGCCTCGGGCGTGTCGATGGCCACGATGACCCCGTGGTCGATGATCGCGATCCGGTCGCAGTTCTCCGCCTCGTCCATGTAGTGCGTGGTGAGGAAGATCGTGATGTCCTCGCGGCTTTTCAGCTCGTTGATGTACTCCCAGATGGACGACCTGGTCTGCGGGTCAAGCCCCACCGTCGGCTCGTCGAGGAACAGCACCCGCGGCGCGTGCAGCAGGCCGCGGGCGATCTCCAGGCGGCGCTGCATGCCGCCGGAATAGGTGGACACCACGCCGCCCCGGCGGTCCCAGAGCCCGACCATCTCGAGCACCTGGCGCAGACGCGGCCCGAACGCCGCCTTGGGCACGCCGTACAGGTCGGCGTGGAAGCGCAGGTTCTGCTCGCCGGTCAGGTAGTTGTCCAGGGTGGTGTCCTGGAACACCAGGCCGATGTTGCGCCGCACGGTGTCGCGCTCTTTGACGACGTCATGACCGGCAACCCTGGCGGTACCCGAGGTCGGGTCCGCCAGGGTGCACAGGATCTTGATGGTGGTGGACTTGCCTGCCCCGTTCGGGCCGAGGAAGCCGAAGGTCTCTCCGGTCGATACCTCGAAGTCGATGCCGCGTACGGCCTCGATCTCGCCATACCTCTTGGTCAGCCCGCTGACCGAGATAGCCGGAGTCACCCTTGGGAATCCTCCTCCACGTCCTGGTCGTCTGCCGCGAGGATACGGTACAGCGCCCGGCGGGTATCAGCCAGGATCTTGCCTGCCTGCTGGACCTGTGCCGCGGAGCCCGCCTGGGCCACCTGCGACACGGCCACCATGACCTGGTGGATCGTGTGCCGCAGCTGGACCTCGGTGTCGTTGACACTGCCGGTCACGGCGTCCCAGGACGCCTTGAGCTCGTCGGCGTGCTCGGTGACGTACGCCTGGCCTTCCTCGGTCAGCGTGTACATCCGGCGCCGGTCTTCGCCGGCCGCTTCTGCCTTGATCAGGGCCTCGTCCTCGAGCTGCTGCAGCGCCGGGTACACCGAGCCTGCGCTCGGCCGCCAGACGCCCTGGGTACGCGCGCCGATCTCCTGGATGATCTGGTAGCCGTTCCACGGCTGCCCCTCGGCCAGCAGGTCAAGGATCGCGGCCCGCACGTCTCCGCGCCGGACCCGCGGCCCCCGGCCGCCGAACCTCGGCGGCCCGAACGGCCCGCCGCGCATGCCGAACTCGAACGGCCCGCCACCCCACGGTCCGGGACCTCCCCCGGGACCGCCGCGCATCCGCATGCGCATCCGGTGGCCACCACGGTGTTCTCGGGGATCGCGGGGATCTCCCCATGCTTCGCTATGCATTGTTATGCTCCTTAAAACGTCTCTAGATCGCTTTTCGATCCTTGTCGATAGCTCAACGATATATCGATAGCGATCGGATGGCAAGGCCCGAAGTTCAAGATCTTTTGTCCCGAACGGTCCGGGCCGGGAGCCCCGCCCCCGGCTAGAAGCTCGGCCCGGCCAGGAGCCCGGCCCGGCTAGGAGCCGCGCTCCGGCTAGGAGCCGCGCTCCGGCTAAGAGCCTGGCTCAGCCAGGAGCAGGCCGGAAGGACGCGGGCACCGGGGTTCGCCGGGCCCTTCGGAGATGTCGCACCCTCTGGGTGGGGGTCTGGACCATGATCATGGGTAGTTTGGGTCGCTACACGGTCGAAACTACCCATGATCATGACGGCGGATCCGCTGAGGAGGGATCATGAGCGAGGCGCCAGGACTCGTGTGATCAGCGTGTCGTCAACGAGAGCTCAGCCGGGCGGCCCAGGTGCGGACTTCATGATCGTGAGCGGAAATGGGCGCTATTCGTCCCAAACTGCTCACGATCATGATCGCTGCCCGGTAGCGCGGGGGGCTGTCGGCCGAGTATGGCTAGGGGCGGACGGGGAGGGGGTACTCGCGGCGGATGCTGTTGCCGAGGCGGGAGATGTCGGCGCCGTAGACGTGCATGGAGATGGCCACGGTGTCGCCGGAGTTGCGGACGCGGTGGATGTCGCCGGGCGGTGCGAAGCCGCTCACGGCCCCGGCCTGGTTCACGTTCCGGGCGGCGAGGCTGAGCGCCCGGCCGCTGTCGGCCAGCGCGAAGATCTCCTCGTACTCACGTCCCTGCAGCACGCCGGTGACGCACCAGGCCACGTGATCGTGGATCATCGTCTGCTGCCCGGGCATCCAGACCATGGCCGAGATCGAGAAGCTGCCATCGGGTTCGGCGTACAGCAGGTGGCTCTGGTAGCCGGCGGGGTCACCACGCCGCAGCGGCGCGGGCAGGATGGCGGCCGGTTCGGGCAGGCTGGCGCGCAGGGCGGCGGCGACGCAGTCCGCCGTGTCCTGCCAGCCGAGGCCGCGTCGGACCTCGGCGCGGACCGCGCGGACGAGATCGTCAGGGCATGTCCGGATGACCGCGGCCGGGTCGGCCTGGCGGCTGGCTAGGGCGCTCGCGGTGCTGGTCAGTGACATGTCTTCAGGCTAGCGAGCATCCGGCTATCAACACCAATGCCAATTGGCGTATCTATTCATAGACAGCGCTGATTAGTCGGTGACGGCGGAGTACGTGATCACGCCGCGGCGCAGGGCATCGATGGCGGCACGGGCGGTCGCGGCCAGATCGGCCGGCCGGGGAGCGCCCTCGGCGGGTGATTCCGCGGCGGCCTCAGGGGTGAAAGGGACTGAAGGGATTGAAGGGGCCGAAGGGACTGAAGGGATCGAAGGGATTGAAGGGGCCGAGGCGATCTG
>DAIOWL010000296.1:5635-7839 GCA_036758545.1 Streptosporangiaceae bacterium
CGGCTCTGTGGTGTCCGGCAGGACCGGGCGACTTGAAGGGGCCGAAGGAACCGGAGGAACCGGAGGAACCGGGGGAACCGAAGGGTCCGAAGAGATCGAAGGAGCCGAAGGAGCCGAAGGAGCCGAAGAGGTGGAAGGGGTCAAAGAAGTGGAAGAGGCCGAAGAGGTGGAGGAGATTGAAGGGGTCGAGGCGATCTGGTCTAGCAGGTCGATGAGCTGCTTGACGGACCGGACGAAGTCGCCGGGGGTGAGGTCGGGCGCCTCGTCGAGGACACTCTCCAGCCGCGCGCCGCGCGCCCAGCGATAGGCGGCCCAGGCGAAGCCGAGGTCGGGCTCGCGCAGGAACGACAGGTCGTTGTCCTTCTCCAGCTGGTCAAGCTCGCCCCAGGTGCGGACGGTGGCGGCGAGGGCCTCGGGCACCCGGCCCTTCGGCAGCCGGGGCGGCTGGACGTCGTCGGCCTGGCGCGACTCGAAGGACAGGGCGGACACGCAGGCCGCGAGCTCGGCCGGTGAGAGGTCGTCCCACAGGCCGCGGCGCAGGCACTCGGCGGCCAGCAGGTCCAGCTCGGTGTACAGGCGGCCGAGCCGCTGCCCGTCCGGCGTGACGGTGTCCCCGGTCAGGTAGCCGAGGCGTTCCAGGACACGGCACACCCGGTCGAAGGTGCGGGCGATCACGTGCGACCGGCCGGCCACCCGGCGCTCGAGCGCCTCGGTCTCCCGCGCCAGCCGCATGTAGCGTTCGGCGTACCGGGCGTGGTTCTCGCGGTCCTGACAGCCGTGGCACGGATGACGCCGAAGCCGTCGCCGCAGGTCCGCGATGTCGCCCGCGGCCTCGGGCGCGGTATGTTCCCAGTCTGCCGCGCGCACCGGGCGCCGCCCGGCGCTGGCTCCGGCGGGCCGGCTGGCGAGCCGGTTGCGCATGGTGGCCGCGAGGTCCTTGCGGTGCTGCGGGGAACGCGGGCTGAACGACCCGGGAATCCTGATCTTGTCGATCACCTCGGCGGGCACCGGGAAGTCCGCCACCGCCAGCCGCTTGACCTGGCGTCCCTCGGTGAGGACCAGCGGACCGGGCCCGGTGAACTCGGGCTGGCCGCCGTTACCCGCGACCCGGACGAGACCGGGCTGGTTCTTGCTCCGGCGGTCGTGGCCGCGGCCCCCGCGATCGGCCGGGCGGCCGTTGCCGTTGCCGTTGCCGCCTCGGGCGGGATGCAGGCCAGGCTGGAGGACCACCGCGAGACCGGCCCGGCGGCCTCCCGGCACCCGGATGATGTCTCCCGGACGCAGCTGCGCCAGGGACCGCGCCGCTTCGGCCCGGCGGGAACTCGCCCGGGCCCGGGACAGATCCCCCTCCCGTTCGGTCAAAGACCTCCTCAGCTGCGCATACTCGGCGAAGTCACCCTTATCGCAGCTCATCGCCGCAGCCAGCTCGTCCAGAGCCTGGCGGTTCTTGCGGACCTGCCGGGTCAGCCCGATGACGCCGCGGTCGGCCTGGAATTGCGCGAACGAGGACTCGAGCAAGGTAGAGGCGCGGGCCCGGCCGGCCCAGCCGGTCAGGTTGACAGCCATGTTGTAGGAGGGCCGGAAGCTCGAGTTCAGCGGGTAGGTACGGGTGCTGGCGAGGCCGGCCACCGCACCGGGGTCCATGCCGGGCTGCCAGAGCACCACCGCGTGGCCCTCGACGTCGATGCCGCGGCGGCCGGCCCGCCCGGTGAGCTGGGTGTACTCCCCCGCGGTCAGGTTGGCGTGGGTCTCGCCGTTCCACTTGTCGAGCTTCTCGATGACCACGGTCCTGGCCGGCATGTTGATGCCGAGCGCGAGGGTCTCGGTCGCGAAGACCGCGCGGACCAGGCCGGCCGCGAACAGCTCCTCGACTACCTCCTTGAAGGCAGGCAGCATGCCGGCGTGGTGCGCGGCGATGCCGCGCCGCAGCCCGGCCAGCCACTCGCCGTAGCCGAGCACGGTCAGGTCCTCCGGCGGGATGTCCGCGGTGCGGCGCTCGGCGACCTGCTGGATCACCTCGGCCTCTTCGGGCGTGGTCAGCCGCAGCCCTGCGACCAGGCACTGCTCGACTGCCGCGTCGCAGCCGGCCCGGCTGAAGATGAACGTGATCGCGGGCAGCAGGCCATTGGAGTCGAGCCGCGAGATCACATCGGGCCGGTAGGCAGGCGGGAACCGGCGCGGCCGGTGTCCGCCGCGGCCCGGTC
>DAIOWL010000297.1:0-5285 GCA_036758545.1 Streptosporangiaceae bacterium
CCTCGTCGGTCACGTCGGCGGTGACGTCGGCCGGGCCGCTGACGTCCAGCGTGATCACGGTGAGGCCCTCGGCGCGCAGCCGCGCGGCGCTCGCCGCGCCGAGCCCGCTCGCGCCGCCGGTTACCAGGGCGGTACGGGGCATGACAGCGACATTACCCGGCTAGTTCGGCTACGGCCCGGGCGAGCATGTCCTCGACAGCGAACCGCTCGGAGCCCCAGTCGTCGTGCAGGTCGTCAAGGAAGCCGACGACGGTGACCACGTCGCCCCACGGGTGGTACGTCGTGCCGGCCAGCTGTTCCCAGCGAGCCGTGAAGCGCGACGCCACATCGGCCCCCATCGTCAGCAGGTTTATCCGGCAGTGCGCCACGTCGGCCGGCGCGGGCCCGGAGCAGGCGCCCAGCCAGTCCACCACGCCGGACACCCGGCCGTAGCGCCACAGCACGTTGCCCGGGTGGAAGTCGCGGTGCAGCAGCACGGCGGGCAGGTCCGGGGCGGGGCCCCGGCTGATCTCGACGGCTCGCTCCCAGACCCGCGGGTACCGCGCCCAGCCGGGCGGCCGGTAGTTCTCCTGCCGGTAAGGGGCGAAGCGGGAGATCGCCGCGCCCGGCGGCAGCGCCGTGCCGTGGATGCGCGGCAGCAGCCCGGCCAGCCGCTCCAGCCAGCGGTCCAGGTCCGAGGGCCACCAGTCGACCCGGCCAGGCAGCCGGCTCATCAGCAGGGCGGGCACCCCGGCCTGGGTCCCGTCCGGGTCGACGGCCAGCAGCGCCGGAGTGGGCACGGCGGCCGCCCCGGCCAGCCGGAGTGCCCGTGCCTCGCGGGCCGCGGGGTCGGGTTCGTCCGGATCGGGCCGCACGTAGCGGCGCAGCACCGCCTGGACACGCCGGCCATCGGGCCGCCGCGCGGTGACCAGGTGCACCGCCGAGGACAGCCCGCCGCGCAGCGCCCTGGCCGAGGTCACCGGACCGCCCAGGCAAGCCCCGGCCCAGGCCAGCGCCTGCCGCGGCGGCCGGGACCGGAGCAGCCGCCTGGTCTGCTCGTCGTCGCAGAAGCCGTGCGCGGGTGATCGGCCGGCCACGAGCGGAGTGTCCGTGCGGTTTACGCTATCGGGTCAATGACTATCTCGCCTGCTCCCGCCGCCCGGATCGCGGTGTTCGCCCTCGGCGGCACCATCTCCATGGCGCCCGGCGTCGTGCTGACCGGGCGGCAGCTTCTCGACGCAGTACCCGGGCTCGACCGCGCTGGTGCCCGGATCGAGGTGCGCGAGTTCCGCCAGCTGCCCAGCGCCTCGCTGTCCCTCGACGACATCGTCGAGCTATCCGCCGCGATCGGCGAGCAGCTCGCGGCGGGCGCGGCCGGGGCCGTGGTGATCCAGGGCACGGACACCATCGAGGAGACCGCATTCCTGCTCGACCTGCTGCACGCCGGACCGGAGCCGGTCGTGGTGACCGGCGCGATGCGCACCCCCGCCATGGCCGGGGCCGACGGCCCGGCCAACATTCTCGCTGCCGTGCGGGCGGCGGCCAGCCCGGAGCTGCGTGACCTCGGCTGCGTGGTGGTGTTCGCCGACGAGATCCACGCCGCCCGCTTCGTCCGCAAGGCCGACGCCACCAGCGTCACCGCGTTCACCTCACCGTCGGCCGGGCCGCTCGGGCGGCTGGTCGAGGGCGAGCCGCGGTTGCTCACCCGCCCGGCCGGACGGTTCACCGTGCCCATGGCGGGGCCCCTCCGTCCGGTGCGCATCGGCCTGATCACCCTGGCCCTGGGCGACGACGGCGAGCTGCTGCGGGCGGCGGCCGGCCGGTTCGACGGGCTGGTGGCGGGGACGTTCGGCGCCGGGCACGTGCCCGCCGTCACCGTCCCGGCCCTGGCCGCCATGGCCGGGCAGATCCCGGTGGTGTTCGCCTCCCGGACCGGCCGGGGCTCGGTGCTGGCCGGCGTCTACGACTTCCCCGGCTCCGAGCGGGACCTGCTGGCCCAGGGCCTGATCAGCGCGGGCTTCCTCGATCCGGTCAAGGCCCGCATCCTGCTGCACGTCCTGCTCGCTGAAGGGGCCGAACGGGCCGGGATCATCGCCGCCTTCCGCACCGCCGGCAGCCTCGGCGGGTAAGCCCCCGGCCCGGAGCGTCAGCGGCCGATGTGCGTGTTGGTAATCGAGGTGAACTGGCAGATCAGCGCGGCGGTGAGGAGGACGAGGCCGAGCGCGATCTCGTTGAAGCGGCGCAGTTCGCGGCCGCTGGCCGCGAACACGAACATGATCATGGCCGCGACGGACAGGACAAGGGCGAGGGCATCCATGTTGCTCCTAGCGGTCAGCCCCACAGGTCGGGGCGGTAGCGTGCGGTGGTCTCCAGCTCGTCGAGGTAGGCCTCGGCGCGGTCTCGCGGCAGCCTTCCGTGCTCCGCGATGACGTCGGCGAAGGCGGTGCGGACCGCGTCGCGCATCGGCTGTGCCCCGCAGACGTAGACGTACCCCCCGGCCCCGAGCAGCCGCCAGACCAGCGCGCCCTGCGCGCGGATCCGGTCCTGGACGTATTCGCGGTGGCCCGGCTGCTCCCGCGACATCGCGACATGCACGCGGCTGAGCACGCCCTCGGCCTCGAAGCGCGCGATCTCGTCCCGGTAGATGTAGTCCTGGCTGGCCGAACGGATGCCGTTGAACAGCGCCGCCTCCGCCAGCATGACGCCCGACCGCTGCATGGCCAGCCGCTCCCAGCAGAACCCGCGCATCGGGGCCAGCCCGGTGCCCGCCGAGACGAAGATCATCGGCCTGGTCACGTCCTGCTGCAGGCGGAACCCGTCCGCGCTGTCCAGGAAGACGTTCAGCCGGTCGCCGGGGCGCAGCGCGTGCAGGTAGCTCGAGCCCAGGCCGCGGAACGGATGCCCGCCCGGCACCGGCGTGGCCTCGAGCCCGGCCGTGACCTGGATCACGCCCTCGCCGTGCACCCGCGGGCTCGAGCTCGCCGAGTAGTAGCGCGGCCGCAGCGGCTGCGCCACCCGGAGGAACTCGAAGATGTTCAGCGAGCAGGACGGGAACTCGTCCAGCAGCCGGAGCACGTCGTAGCCGCCCGCCTCGATCGCCGCGCGCAGAGGGGAATCCGGGCCGCCCGGATGCGCGAGGACGTTCCGGATCTCGGTCAGCCTGGCCCGTTCGGCCGGACTGGCTGCCTTGGCCACCAGCAGGTCGAGCAGCGGGACAGACGGGAGGCCGCTGATGTCCACCAGGCTGGTGAGCACGTTGCGCACCTGGAGCACGACGCCCTTCGGCACGGCGTGAGCGTTCAGTGTCTTCGGCGCCATGAACAGCCCGTCCAGGGCGGCGCCGAGGTATCCGGCGAGCCGCTCGACCCGCTCCTCGTCGTTCTTCGGGCACACACCGAGGTGGTCGCCGGCCCGGTAGGTGACACCGGGCGGCAGGCTGATGTCGAGCTGCCGGGTCCGCTTCGGCCCGTCGCCGGGCTGGAGTTCCTGGCTGGCCAGGACGCGTGCCTCGGCGGTGCGCACGCCGACCCCGTTGGTGAGGATGGCCGGCGCGAGCATCACCCGCGACGCCGTGCCGTCCGCGGCGAGCTGACGCATGATCGAGGTGGCGCTGGCCGGCCGCGGCATCGGCCTGGTCGCGCCGGCCGCTTCGCCCGCTTCGGCCGACTCGGTGCCGCCGTAGAGCGACCTGTGCATCGCGGTGGTGGAGTCCGTGTCCGTCAGCGCGCCGGTAGCGGCGTTCCCCGCGGCCACCCGTTTG
Organism: Streptosporangiaceae bacterium; assembly: GCA_036758545.1. Classification (GTDB taxonomy): domain Bacteria; phylum Actinomycetota; class Actinomycetes; order Streptosporangiales; family Streptosporangiaceae; genus Palsa-504. The sequence goes on from DAIOWL010000297.1 coordinate 3,740, forward strand.
GCCGCATCGGCGGTGGGCTTCGCCCCGGACAGCTCGAGCAGCACCGGCCAGACCGTGCTGTTCCAGTCGGCGTGCAGCCGCTCCCACACCGGTGAGCCCACGTCGCCGAAGCCGAGATCGGCCAGCGGCGTGGCACCGAGGTCGGCCAGCTTCTGCTGCACGTAGCGGGGGAACGCGAGGAACGCGTTCCACTGGCTGTTGCCCAGGCCCCAGACCAGGTAGCGGCAGTTCCGCCAGGTGCCGGTGCCCGGAGCGGTCCGGTCCAGCCAGGTCCTGAACGCGGTCGCGTTCGACGGCGGGTTCGAGGTATACGTCGAGGTCATGATCACGAGCAGCCACGGCTCGGTGCGCGGCGCCGTGTCCGCGAGCTGGTTCAGGGTGAGCACCTCGCTGGTGTAGCCGTAGAAGTCGCTCCGCTCGGCGAACCGTTCGGCCAGTTCCTTGCTCGCGCCGAAGTTGCTGCCGTACGCGATGACCAGGTGCCGGTAGGCGCTGGCCGGCGGGATCTCGGTCGGCTGGCCCCAGCCGTCCTTCACAGCGGCCGAACGGTCCGGCTCGATCGCCATCCCCGCCGGCTCGATCGCTCCGCTCACCTCGATCGTCCCTTCCGCCGGGCGGGCGCTCGGCCTGGGCCGGGTCACCTCGCGCGGCACCCGGATGACAGGAACCGCGGCCGGCTTGGTCGTGACCACCGCGTTCTTGACCACGGTCGCGCCCGGCGCGAGCCGGAGCCGGTACCGCCGGTACACCTCGAACAGCACGACGCGGAGCATCATGAACGTGACCTCCTGCGCCATGCACTGCCGCTTCCCGATCGAGAACGGGATGAAAGCGTGCCGCGGCCGGTCGGCGATCTTGTCCATGGTGAACTGCTCCGGGTCGAACCGGTCCGGTTCCGGGCCCCAGTAGCGCGGGTCGCGCTGCGCGGCGAGCGTGCCGACCAGGATGATGTCGCCCTTCCTGATCCGGTAGCGGCCGAGCGTCCCGTCCTTGAGGCTGCGGCGGATGGTGACCGGCATGGGCGGGTAGATTCGCATCGTCTCCTTGATCACCGCGGTGGTGTACGGCAGTGCCATCAGGTCGTCGTAGCGCAGGTCGTAGCCAGGGTCGCCGCCGGTGATCCCGTCGATCTCGGCGATCAGCTTCTCCTCCACGTCGGGGTTCGTGGCCAGCACGTAGGCCAGCCATGCGGCCGTGATCGAGGGGCCGTTGAAGCCGTTGGACAGGTGCATGAGGATCTGGTCGCGGATCGTCTCGGCGTCGAGGAACTCGCCGGTCTCCGGGTCCGGCGTGCTCACCAGCCGGCTGAGCAGGTCGGTCTGCGGCCCGAGCGGGCAGGTGTGCATCCGGGCGCGGACCAGCGCGTCGGCCGTCCGGAAGAGCTCTTTGTTGTGCCGGCGGTACTCCTTGCGCCGCGCCCGCCGGCTGCGCCCGGCGAACAGTGTGAAGTCGGGGCGGGGGTCGGCCACCCGCAGGATGCTCTCCTTGGTGCTCGCCGGGACGGCTGCCGCGAACGGGTGCGGGCGCCGGTCGCCGGTCCCGTCGC
>DAIOWL010000297.1:5385-7813 GCA_036758545.1 Streptosporangiaceae bacterium
GGCGGCATCTGCGCCGGCGCCGGGTCGGCGATCTGGAACAGCTCGCCGCCGGACAGCCGGAACGTGGTATCGCCGAAGCCGATGGTGTCGCCCTCGGCCAGCGTCGCGACCGAGACCCGCTGCTCGTTGACGAAGGTTCCATTGTGGCTGCCCAGGTCCACGATGCGGTACCCGTCCGGCGTCGTATGCAGCTCGGCGTGGTGGCGGGAGACGCTGGGGTGGGGGACCATGATGTCGTTGTCCGGCACCCGGCCGATACGCCGTGCCTGGCCAGCGGTGCGGGTGAGCAGCGTGCAGTCGAGCAGCGGCCCGTCCTCGGGATCGCCCAGCCGGATCTGGCGGGTCCCGTCGATCTCGATCAGGTCCGCCCGGCGGCCGTCGGCGTAGCTGCCGTTGCTGCTGGCGAGGTCGGCCAGTGCCCAGCGGCCCCGGGCCGGCCGGAGCTCGGCATGATGCCAGGACACCCGGAAGTCGGCGACCACGATGTCGGCTTGCGGGTCGCGGCCGACCAGGTACACGCGGCCCGCCGCCAGGCTGCGCTCGCCCTCTCCGGTCCGCACCGTCAAGGACGGCGCCGATGCCTGCGTGCTCATGTGCTGCCTCCACCCCGCCGGCCGGCCGCTTCTGGCGCGCGGCCGCCCGACACGGGACAGAGCAGGTGAGAGCCGCCCTGATACATCCAGATCGAGGCCGGCCTGGGCAGGCCGGTCAGGCCACCTGCGGGTAGAGGCCGCGGACCCCGGCCGGCCGGGAACTCCAGGTGGTCCTCAGCGCCCCTGCAGCAATGGGGTGACGAGCACCTGCCCCGCCCCGAGGGCCCCAGCATGCTCCGCCGGGTACGCGGCACCGCCTGCCCGGTCCACGTCGGCTACCTCGACGACGAAGGCCGCGAAGTCCTCCCCGCCGACGTAGCCATGATCCCGGCCAGCTAACCCGTCCGAATCACTGCAGAACCGCGAGTTAGCGTGGAGGAAATGGCCTGCGCGGAGGATTCGGTATCTCCTGAGGTACCAAATCCGCCGCCCCGTCGGTGTCCCTCCCACCAGGCGGCCGTCGCTCTCACGCCGCACGACGTTGACCGCGCCGATCAGCGCGGTCGGCCCGGCCAACTCGTCGACGTGCGCCGCCAGCGCCTCCTTGTACGGCATGGTCACGCTGAGCCCGGCCAGGTTGCGCCACCCGTGCAGGCCCCGCGCGAACCCGCCGAGGTCGCCGGGGGCCACGTCCGCGGAGACCGCCACCGCGTCGACGCCGCGCCGGGCGAACTCGGCGTTCATCACCTGCGGCGTCCGGGCGTACGCGCTCGGGTGCGCCAGGTGCAGGTGCACCCGGGTAGCGCCGGTGATCCCGGCGGTCACAGGTGATGCGCGGCCAGGTGGGCGCCGAGCACGTCGTAGCCGAAGTCAGCCGCCGGATCGCGCCACACCGAGTGCGCGTGGTTCGCATGCCGCTGGGTGTTGTCGTACTCGATCAGCAGCCGCGGGCCCTGCAGCCGGTAGTAGTGGGGTTCGCCCAGGCCGGTGGGCCCCGCCCAGGCCAGGTGCACGCCGTCCAGCGCGGCGTCGTCCAGGGCCGAGGCCAGCCCGTCGGGGACCCGCCCCAGGTAGGTGGCCAGCAGTGCCCGCAGCAGGTCCCGCTGCCCGGCGTGAAGACCGGCCGCCGGCAGGCCCTTGGGAGAAACGCTCAGCGCGACCCGCTGGTGGTCGGCGGCGTCGTAGCCGGACGCCTGTTCGGCGCCGTCGCCCATCCGGGTCACCAGGTCCAGCAGTCCCGGATCGGTGAACTGCCCGCGCCAGATGTCGCGCAGGTGGATCACCTGGTCGCCGTCGGACAGCTGTGACCGGTTGCCGCCGACAACGTCCGACGGCGCCCGGTTCAGCAGCATCGCCCGGGCGGCCTGGTCCGGATCCAGCGAGCGGACCAGCTCGCGAGCCAGGTCCTCGGCCCCGGCCAGCGGGCGCAGCGGCGTTGGCCCGAGCAGCGGGGAGGACGCCGGGTCGGCGCCGAAGAAGCACGGCGTCGTGGCGCGGAGCACGCCGTCCACGACAAGGTTGTTCAGCGACACGTGGTGGCCGCCGAACCGCCAGCCCCACGGCGCCGCGCCATCCGGCTCGCCGAACACCCGCAGGTAGTACGAGCCCGGATCGCGGCCCCGTTCCCGCCCCCAGTCGACCCGCCAGCCCTCCACCAGGTCGAGCACGTTGTCGAGCCCGACGATGGTAGCCACGGTGTTGTACCCGGCGACGGACAGCCCCGACGCGACGAGCCGGAAGGCCAGCCGCTGCTGGGCGGCCCGCTGGGCGCCGAGGGTCAGGCCGCCGTGGTCGGTCGGAGTGTAGAACCAGCGCCTGCGCTCGGCGTCGGACTCTGCGTCCGCGCTGGGCGCGCCGCCCGTGGCCACGGCCCGCTGGGCCGGGTCGAGCGCGTC
>DAIOWL010000298.1:0-7810 GCA_036758545.1 Streptosporangiaceae bacterium
CCCAGCAACAGTGCTCAGCCCAGTGGCGGCCCGTCCAGCAGTGGCGGCCAGCCAAGCAGCAGCGGCCCGCCAAGCAGCAGCGGCCCGCCAAGCAGTGGCCAGCCCAGGAACAATGGCCAGCCCAGCCAGCCCAGCCAGTCCAGCAGCAGGGGCAACGGTCAGGCAGGCAGCGGGCGCCAGGCCCGCCCGAGCGACCCGGTCGCCGACTTCCAGCGCTGGCTGATGAAGGCGGGCGCCCGGAGCATGGCCAACCAGGTCGCTGGCCAGGTCAAGCGGACCATCGGCACCGAGCGCCGGGACAGCGGCGACGTCTGGGACACGGCCACCAACGAGGCGCCCCCCAACGAGGCGCCGGAGTGCCAGTGGTGCCCGGTCTGCCAGGCGGCCCGCGCCGCGCGGCTGGGCAGCGGGAGCGGTCTGGGCGCGCAGCTGGCTAATGCGGGCGGGGCGCTGGCGTCGGTGGTCCAGGACGCGTTCTCCGTCTTCGAGCAGGCCATGAAGACCCAAGATCAAAACCGGTCGGCCGAACGGCCCGGGACGTCTCGCCCCGGTTCGGGCGCGTCAGACCGCGGCGAAACGGGTCAGTGACGCTCGCCATCGGCGTTGATGTCGGTGGCACGAAAGTCGCGGCGGGGGTTGTCGACGAAGACGGCCGGATCATCGCCAAACTGAAGAGATCGACCCCGGCGGCCAGCCCGGCGCGGACCGAGCTCGCCATCGCCGACGCGGTGACCGAGCTCCTCGCCCATGATCACGTCGCCGGGCGCCGGGTGGGGGCCATCGGATTGGGCGCGGCCGGGTTCGTCGACAGCGCCCGGGCGACCATGCTGTTCGCCCCGAACCTGGCCTGGCGCGACGAGCCGCTCAAGCAGCGGGTGGAGGAGCGTCTCGGCCGCGAGGTCGTGGTCGAGAACGACGCGAACGCCTCGGCCTGGGCCGAAACCAGGTTCGGCGCGGCGCGCGGGTACCGCGACGTGATGCTGGTGGCCCTGGGCACGGGTATCGGCGCCGCCATCATTATCGGCGGCGAGCTCTACCGCGGCCGGTGGGGGATAGCCGGCGAGCCCGGTCACGTCCGGGTGGTGCCCGACGGCCGGCTGTGCGGCTGCGGGAACCGGGGCTGCTGGGAGCAGTACTGCAGCGGCAACGCCCTGGTCGCCGAGGCCCGCGAGTTCGCCAGGCGCACGCCGGGTGGCGCCATCAGGCTGCTCCAGCTGGGCGACGGAACGCCGGAAGGAATCTCCGGGCCCGTGATCACCCAGGCTGCGACCGAAGGCGACCCGGCCGCGCTGCGCTGCTTCCAGACCGTGGGCGGCTGGCTCGGCCAGGGGCTGGCCGACCTGGCCGCGATCCTCGATCCGGCCTGCTTCGTGATCGGCGGCGGCGTGTCCGAGGCAGGGGAACTGCTGCTCGACCCCGCGCGGTCCGCTTTCGAGCGCGCGCTGCCCGGACGCGGGCACCGGCCGCTGGCCGAGATCAAGGTCGCGCAGCTTGGCGAGGACGCCGGCATCGTCGGCGCCGCCGACCTGGCCCGTGAGAGCGGTCAGAACGCGGTGTTCACACGACGGCGCCGTCGTCGCCGTCGTCTGGGCCGCCCGGTCCTGGCTCGTTCATACGCAGCACGAGTATGGCGAAGCCTGTGACGAACGCGGCGACCGCGCAGAACGCGGCGATACCAGGTACCGACCAGCCCGCCGCGGTCGCCACGACCAGGTAACCCGGCCCGCCGAACAGCGCCGCCCAGGCGCCCTTGGTGACCGGGTCCAGCTTGGGCAGCGGCGGAGGCGGGGGCGGGACGAAATGCTCCCCGTCATCTGCCGGTGCGGGCTCCTGTGGCGCCCGGCGTGCCCGGATCCTCCGCGCCCGGGTGCCGTGCGCGGCCGCCCGCCGCTCGCGCGCGCCCTGGATCACGTCCGGAGCGGTTGCCCCCGGCATCGTGTCCGTGTCGAACGCTCCCCGCACTCCTTCGTCATCGAACCCGCGGATCCCCTCGACACCGCGCGTCCGCGCGTCGGCGTCTTCCTGCGGTTCCTGCGTCCCAGCCCCGGGTCCGCCGTCTCCGCCGAGCGCGGGCGCGGGCGCGGGCGGGGAGCCGCTGATCCCGCTGATCCCGTGGGTCCCTGGCGACCCGTCGGCGGCGTCCGCGCCGTGAGCCGCCTGCGGCCGCGGCCGCGGCACGTTCTCGCGATCGGGCCAGGGCACGGGCCCAGCCGTGGTCGTGGGCGTCTCGAACCGGGCGACCAGATCACGCCACGTCGCGTCCTCGTCGCTCTCTCTGCTCTCCGTGTTATCCCAGTCCGGCACGTCCCCACCGATGTCCGAGTCGAAGCCTGACTTCCACGATAGCTGTCCGTGGTCCGGTGCCGGGAGGGTAAATCTCAGGAGTACGGCCGCTTATTCGGCCGAGGCAGAGCGATTACGCCGAAGGCGTATCAAGGCCCTTGGCCCGGTGGGCCGCTTCGGCGCGCCGGGCGGCCTTCCCGGCTTCGGGGCGCTGCGACGTCACGGTAGCGAACGGCAGGGCCCGCCGCCTCTCGAGCCAGCGCTGCCGTTTCTCCGCCGCTTCCGCATCCGGCAGCTCGAGCACAGCGGCGATCGCCTCCGGGCGCATGCCCATCGCGCGTGCGGCCTCGAAGAGCTCGCCTTCCAGCCGGTCCAGGCCAAGCCGGGCCGCCTGGACCAGCACGAGAGCCGCGCCCATGTCGAGTCCCTCGGCGTGTCCCGATGCCGCCGCCTCGGTCACCGACCTGATCGCGTCCAGATCCGGGATCAGCCGTTTTTCCGTCTCCCACAGCAGCAGATCCACACCGGACGCGTAACGCTCGGTCAGGTGCCTGCGCGAGGCGCTGACCATCTCGGGTGAGGGCGCGGGAGGTTCCACATCTTCCACGGTAGTGGCTCCCGCATGAGCCGTCGAGCATGCGGGAACTGTCGCTACGTAAGAGTAATAGTGCCTGTTGTCACGGCCTGGATAAACGCCACGCTGCCCTCGAAGATGGCCTCGGCGTCGTTGTCGAGCGTGGCGACGTGGTAGCTGCTGGCGCATTCACGCACGGTCACCCGGTCCTCGGGCAGCCCGGCCAGCAGCGCGCGCATGCTGGCCGGGCCGACGACGTGATCGACGGTGCTCCGGTAGACGAGTACCGGCTGGGTGACCTGGCTCAGGTTCCTGACCGTCTCGCTCCACAGCTTCGGCAGCGTGGCCGCGGCCCGGACCGGTACCCGGTCGTAGCCGAGCTCGTGTGCGCCGGGTTTGGAGATGTCGCTCGCGATGCCCGGCAGCGACCGGATCACGTGCTTGAGCGCCGGGGCGAGCAGGAACAGCTTGGTGTCCGGGGCCAGCGACGGGTTGACCAGGACCAGGCCGCGCACCGCGGCGCCGCGGGTCTCCGCCACGCGCAATGCGAGGCAGCCGCCCATGGACAGGCCGAATACGAAGACCTGCTCGCACCGGCTCGCCAGCTTGCCGAACGCGGCGTCCACCTCGGCGAACCAGTCGTCACCGCCGGTCCGGGCGAGATCCTGCCAGGTGGTGCCGTGCCCGGGCAGCCGCGGAAGGCTGACCGTCAGGCCCTGGGCGGCCAGGTAGTCCGCCCAGCCGCGCAGCGTCTGCGGGCTGCCGGTGAAGCCGTGGCACAGCAGCACGCCGACCGGGCCGCCTGAGTGGTCGAAGGGTTCCGCGCCTGGGAGCACTGGTGACATGGTGGAATCGTCGCACGCCGTGCCCGCCGGCGCATCCCGCAGCGCCCCGGGACATGCGACGATGTGACCGTGGGCTACTGGCTGACGAAGTACACGCTCGGGATAACGCTGAAGATCCTCTTCCGGTCCCGCGCGTGGGGGGTGAAGAACATGCCCCGGCGAGGCCCGGTCATCCTCGCGAGCAATCACCTGTCGTTCTCCGATCACTTCTTCGGGCCGTTCCCGGTACCGCGGAAGGTGATCTTCCTGGGCAAGTCGGAGTACTTCACCGGACGCGGGCTGAAGGGGCTGATCAGCAGGGCCTTCTTCACCGGGGTCGGCGTGATTCCGCTGGACCGCGCCGGGGGGCCGGCCAGCGAGCAGGCGATCAGGACCGGCCTGCAGGTCCTGGCGGCCGGGAAGGTGCTCGGCATCTACCCAGAGGGCACCCGGAGCCCGGACGGCCGCCTGTACCGCGGCAAGACGGGAGTGGCCAGGCTGGCCGTCGAATCCGGCGCTCCGGTCGTTCCGTGCGCGATGATTGACACCTTCCGGCTTCAGCCGCCGGGAAAGCTCCGCCCGGACCTGCGGGTCCGGCCAGGGGTGCGGTTCGGCGAGCCGCTGGACTTCTCCCGTTACCACGGCCAGGAGGCGGACGCGAAACTGCTGCGGACGATCACCGACGAGATCATGCAGGCGATCCAGAAGCTCTCCGGCCAGGAGTACGTCGACGTCGACGCCCGTCGTGCCAAGGCCGAACTCACCGCAGATAAGGACAAAACCACGCCCTGACCGCGGCCCGCGTTCCCAGTTTTATCGCCGGCTGGCGCCGCAGCCGTCCGCGCAGGCCTCCGGCCCACTATGGTGGTTGCCATGCGAGTGGGAGTCCTCACCGGCGGCGGCGACTGCCCCGGGCTGAACGCAGTTATCCGCGCCGTGGTCCGCAAGGGCGTGCAGGAGTACGGCCTTGAGTTCGTCGGGTTCCGCGACGGGTGGCGCGGGCCGCTCGAAGGGGACACCGTGCCGCTGGACATCCAGGCGGTGCGCGGCATCCTGCCTCGCGGCGGCACGATCCTCGGGTCGTCCCGCACCAACCCGCTGAAGAACGCCGGCGGCGGCCGCAACGGCATCGAGCGGATCAAGGACAACCTGGCCGGGCTGGGCGTCGACGCGCTGATCGCGATCGGCGGCGAGGACACGCTCGGCGTGGCTACCCGGCTCGGCGAGCAGGGGGTTCCCGTCGTCGGGGTGCCGAAGACGATTGACAACGACCTCAGCGCCACCGACTACACGTTCGGTTTCGATACGGCCGTGAACATCGCCATGGAGGCGATCGACCGCCTGCACACCACGGCGGAAAGCCATCACCGGGCGCTGATCGTCGAGGTGATGGGGCGGCACGCCGGGTGGATCGCGCTGCACGCCGGGCTCGCGGGCGGCGCGAACGTCATCCTCATCCCGGAGCGGCCGTTCGACATCGAGCGGGTCTGCGCCTACGTGCAGCACCGGTTCCAGACCCGGTTCGCGCCGATCGTGGTCGTCGCCGAGGGGGCCCACCCGATGAGCGAGGACCTCGCCACCTCGAGCGAGACGCTCGACTCGTTCGGGCACCTCCGGCTGGGCGGCGTCGGGCAGCTGCTGGCCGGCGAGATCGAGAAGCGGACCGGCAAGGAGGCTCGCTGCACGGTGCTGGGCCACATCCAGCGCGGCGGCACGCCCACGGCGTTCGACCGGGTGCTCGCCACCAGGTTCGGCGTGCATGCGGTCCAGGCGGTACACGACGAGGCGTTCGGCGTGATGGTGGCGCTGCGCGGCACCGACATCATCCGGGTGCCGCTGGTCGAGGCCACCAGCCAGCTCAAGCTGGTCCCGCCCCAGCGCTACGCCGAAGCCGAAGTCTTCTTCGGCTAACCCCGCCCCGAGTCCCGTCCCGCCCCGCTCGCTCGCCGGGCCATCCAACCCCATCGGCCCTGCGCCCCCCGCCAGTACCGCTGGCCCCAGGTTCTACGACGGGGATGCCGCGCTCATGCAACTCCAGCGATGTGTAGAAAGCCTTGGGTCGGGATGCCCTGTATCAGGTGTCACAGCTGTCACGGCGTCCATGATTATGTGTCGCTATACCCCTAATACGGGGTGTTTTGACACACGATGATCGAGCCACCTGCCTCCACCTGCTAGACGGCCGAAATTAGATCCGAAACGCCCGGTCGTGATCGCGAGGGACCTTCTGTCTCGCCCGGGCCCTGGCGCGAATCTCCGGACGATAACGCCTCGCATGCCTCACAGGCATCACTGGTCACTGCCCGGCCATAAGTGGTACGGGGTTGTGTGCCCCAGCCCTCATCTTGCGGGGGGTGTGTGCCCCAGCCCTCACTCCCCGGCTCATTAGCGGCTAGCGCGGCGGCCGCAACACACTCGGAATGGAGCGGATCGTTCGGAACGGCGCCTTCGGGGAGAACGGTCCCTCCGGAAGAGCGGATTCTCCGGGAAAGCGACCCCTCCGGTAGAGCGGCCCCTCGGGCAGAGCGGGCCCCTCCGGAAGAGGGCACCGTTCGGAATGGGGGTTGCGGGAGGCGTCGGGCCGTGCCTATACTCGTCTACGAGTACTTGAGGACGAGTCCTCGGGAACGGGGACTCGGATACGAGGAGATGCGGGATGGCGCAGGCTCAGGCAACAGGGCAGCCGAAGACGGGGCGGCGGAAGATCAGCAACCTGCTCGCGCTGTCGCTGCTCAACCTGCTGATCGAGCGGCCGATGTACCCGTACGAGATGGCCGTCACGCTGCGCCAGCGGGGCAAGGATGAAGCGATCAAGATCAACTGGGGTTCGCTCTACACCGTGGTGCAGAACCTGGAGAAGTACGGCTTCATCGAGGCCGTGGATGTCGCCCGCGAGGGCCGGCAGCCAGAGCGGACCACTTACCAGATCACCGACGCGGGGCGCGAGGAACTGAAGGACTGGCTGCGCGAGCTGATCGGCGAGCCGCAGCGTGAGTACACCAGGTTCGAGGCGGCCCTCGGCGAGAGCGCCGTGCTGCCGCCGAACGAGATGGCCGGCCTGCTCCAGCAACGGCTGGACGCCCTGGATACGGCCATCGCCGAGCACGAGACGGGGCTGAAGGCGTTGGTCACCCAGGTACCACGGCTCTTCCTGATCGAGTCGGAGTACCACCTGGCGCTGCGGCGGGCCGAGGCGGAATGGATCCGGAACCTGCTGAGGGAGTTCACCGACGGCAGCTTCCCCGGCATCAGCGAATGGCAGCAGTACCACGACACCGGCGTACCGCCCGCGGACGTCATGGCGCTCATCGAGAAGGACCGGGAGGAGGCGGCCGACAGCTAAGCAAACGACCCCGGCCTGGTGCGGCAACACCGGCGGCCGGGGCCGTCAACCTCAATCGATCCCGCGGAACGCGAAACCCGAGGTCCCACCCACTACAGTAGCCGGGTTTCTCCTCGCGGGGCAGGATCGCAAGGAGACACTCGTGAGCACGACCGACCGCGCCATCGAGGCGCGTCAGCTAGTCAAGACCTACGCCGTACGCGGCGAAAAGCACGGCATCCGGGCGCTGGACGGGCTGGACATCAGCGTCCCGCGCGGCATGATCTACGGCCTGCTCGGCCCGAACGGAGCGGGCAAGAGCACCACCGTCAAGATTCTCACGTCGCTGGCCAGGCCAGATTCCGGGGAAGCGCGCGTCGAGGGCGTCGACGTGCTCGCCCGGCCGGGCCGGGTCCGGCACATGATCGGCGTGGTGGCCCAGCGGTCCGGTGCGGACCCGACCGCCACCGGCCGGGAGAACCTGATCCTGCAGGGCCGCCTGTACGGGCTGCGCGGTGCCTTCGTGCGAGCCCGGGCGGACGAGCTGCTCGCCCACTTCGGGCTGACCGAGGCGGCGGGACGCCTGGTCAGGACCTACTCCGGCGGCATGCAACGGCGCCTGGACGTGGCCCTCGGGCTGATGCACAGGCCCGCGGTGCTGTTCCTCGACGAGCCCACCACCGGCCTGGACCCGGAGTCCAGGGCGGCGATGTGGCAGGAGATCGCGCGGCTGGCCGGCGGGGAGGGGATGACCGTGCTGCTGACAACGCACTACCTGGAGGAAGCGGACCGGCTGGCGAGCAGGCT